>NZ_OZ038524.1:1650000-1860000 GCF_964036635.1 Tenacibaculum dicentrarchi | reverse complement strand
GTTACATAATTTTAGGTATGCTCGCAAGGTTTACACTAAAAAATCTTGATAATATTTATTACAAATAAAAAAATCTCTAAGAATATTTCTTAGAGATTTTTAATTTAAAGTGTTTTAATTAATTAAAATCCACCACTACCTGGAGATTCAGGAGTTATAGGGCTTTGTGCTTGAGCTTTTTGAGGGCTTAAAATCATATAAGTTCCAAGCGCTGTTAAAGCAGCGTATTTTCCATGTTTTCCAATTTTTTGTAAAGCCTCTTTACGGGTAATATTCGTATTTTTTGATATATCTTGTTTTTTCATGGTGTTTTGTTTTTTAAATTTTTAGTTTAAAATAATTTTTTTGTTTACTTTCTTTAAATCACTTGTTAGATTAACAATATAAACGCCCGCAGATACTTTAGGTAAGTTTATTATAGTTGTTCCATTTGATTTAAAGGTTTTGCTTAAAAGTTGTTTTCCTATTGCTGAATATATAACAATCGTATTTTTTTCTGATTGTAATCCTTTAATAGTTAACTGGTTTGTAGCTGATTGAGAAATTGAAATATCGCTTAATATTTGCGCTTCATTACTTACTTTTTTTGAAGTTGTATGTATAAAGAACTGCCCTGAATTAGTCGTTTTCTTTAATGTTACACTATAATCTTCTTTTGATAAGTTAATGAATTTATTATTTTCTTTATCTTCTAAAAATACACTAGTATTTGCTGGTAAATTAAAAGATTCGGCAGAAAAAATAATGGTTTGGTTTGTATTAGCTTTAATTCCAACAGGAACAATTGTTGTAGCTAAATCAGCAATTGGTAACGATTGAACAGCGTAATCAGTGGTATTTTGTTTGTTTACTAATTTTGTAAACACACTAAAATTACTTTTTGATCCTTTAAAGACACTTCCATCAAAACCATTATCAAAACCAGTGGTTGCACCATTTAAATAATAGATTTTTGCTGTTTTAGCAGTTCCTTTACTTGAAGTTGCTGTAATGTTTATTTGTGTTTTTGTATTTGCTTGTCTTTGGAATGTTCCGGCAGTATGTGATTGATTATTTTTATCAAAAGTTACATTAGTATTTGCATTGGCACTTACAAAAAAACCTTGTGCTGGTGCAATTTGAAAGTTATTATCAATACCTGCTAATTTTAAATCATAACTATTTGTTGCCTGATTCCATAACCAAACTGTAGCTTCTTTTACAACAGTATTTAAAGGATTTGCATTGAAAAATTCTTCTAAATTAATATAAGAAGTATAAGGATTTCCAACTAAATTATAATTGTTAGTTCCTGTTGTTACAGGGCTTTTTACAGTTTGGTAATTAACATCACCTGTAAATTTAAAATTGGCTGAAGCCTTTAATTTAACGGAATATCCTTTTCCTGAAACAATATTCCCTGTAGCAGCTGTTGTTTGATAATCCCAAGCTGTTCCATCATTTTTATAAGGAGCCAAACCAATATTTTTAGATGTTCCTGAAGCAAAATTATTATTCAAAATAATGTTTGCTAAAGTTTCATTACTTAAAGGTGAACTTACTAAATACCAGTTATCAGTTTCTAAGTTTCTATTATAAGTAACGTTTGCATTTAATTTACTATTGGTTATTAATGTAGCACCAGATTCAATTGTAATTTTATTTACAGTAACTTCTTGTGTTAATGTAGGGAAATTACTTGCATTTGGAGGGATAATAACATCATCAACACTTGTAGGAATGATATTTCCTACCCAGTTATTTGTGTTGCTCCAATCAGTACTTGTTGTTCCTGACCATGTAATTTTTGTAGGTAAGGTAGTTGCACCTGCTAAAATTGCTCCTTTTGGTTTGGTATAAAAAGCATACTCTGTAATAGAATATTGACTACCATCTGCTAGAACAGTAACTTTAAACCAACCATATACGGTAGCGCCTTGGTATAATGATTCAAAACCAACATATCCTGTTTTTCCTGCCCATTCAGTATAAGAAGGGGTATATATATTAGGTTTAGATATTCCAAGACTAAAATTATCATTTTCTGAAATTAATTGATTTTCATTGATAAGTGTAATATTATCAGTACTACCATTTAGGATTATTTTTTTACCGTTATTTTCAATTTTTAAATCATCTCCAGATTTCCAAGCACCAAATGATTGATTACTATTATCAGCATCTAAATCATAAAGATTAAAAGGCCCCCAAGGAGTACTAGCATTTAAAGTTCCTGTAATAATTTGATAAGGATCAGAAAATTTAAATTTAAGAGTATTTACTTTATTATTGATTTCAGTATAACCATTACTAAAAGCAGTACTATTGAAAGTAATATCATAATTGGCAGTAGCGTCGTTTCCATGATTACTTAAAGTTCCTGTAATTGTTAAACGTACTTCTTTTTCATTTAAATAGATAATTTCAACATTGTAATCATTAGGAATTGTAGATGTATAGTCTGCTCCATTTACAAATGTTTTATCTGTAAATTTAGCCACACCTCCAATACGAATTGTTGAAGTGAAATTAATAATTCCTGTGTTTTCTTCATTTTCAGCAACAGTTTTAGAACTAAATTCTAAATCAGAATTGTTTCCTCTAAATACTAATTGTCCTGCTTCAATATCTCCGTTTGGTTGTGTAGAAAAAGCGTATTCATACACGGTAAATGTTTTTCCATCGGCAGAAATATTAGCTTTTATCCATCCGTGAACGGTTTCGCCATTATGAACTGCTTCAAAACCAATATAACCAGTTTTACCATCCCAATCAGTATAAGTTTCATGTCTCATATCTAATTGACCAGGATATGCCTCAGGAGCTGTAAAATTACTTGCAGTAGAAATTAATGTATTTTGTGGTAAAAATGTAATATTTCTTGTTCCATTATTGGTAACTAATCTCTTTCCGTAGGTTTCAAATTTTAAATATTCTTTTTGAGTATCTTTATCAGTATGTGCCCAAATACCATAAAAATGAGGACCATCTATTTTTGTTAAATTAAAGTTAAACCAATTATTCGCTTTGTTTGCTGATAAATCAGCATTATCTACAAAAATAATTTCGTAAGGATCTCTGTATTTAAGAGTAATGTTGTTTTCTTTGTTTTGAACTTTGTCAAACCCAGAAGTAAAAGCACTACTGTTAAAAGCAATATTATAGTTATTACTATCACTTTTAGCGTGACTAATAGTAGTTCCTATAATTGTTACTTGAGCTTCTTTTGCACTTATATAATTGATTTCTACATTAAATTCACTTGGGAAATTAGTCGTAAAGTCAGTTCCTTTTACAAACGTTTTATTGGTTAAATTAGCAACTCCATCAATAGTAATAGTAGTTGAAAAATTAAAAGAACCTTCATTATCGGTTGTTTCTCTAGCTTCATTAGAAGTAAGAATTAATTCAGAAGCATCTAAATCAAATAATTTTTGTCCAGCTTTAATATCTCCTTTAGGTTCAGTAGAAAAAGCATATTCATAAACAGTTAAAGTTTCCCCATCGGTAGAAACACTAGCTTTCATCCATCCGTGAATAATTTCACCGTTATGTTCAGCTTCAAATCCAAGATATCCAGTTTTACCATCCCAATCGGTATAAGTATCATAACTCATATCTAATTGACCAGGATATGCGGCAGGAGCAGTAAAGTTATCTGTTTTAGAAATTACTGTATTTTTAGGTAAAAATGAAATATCTCTTGTTCCTGTATTGGTAACTAATCTTTTTCCGTAGGTTTCTAATTTTAATTTACCTGCTTCAAAAAGCCAAGTACCATACTCATGATTACCATTTATTTTGGTTAAATTTAAGTTATCCCAACCACTTCCTGTGGTAGCTGTAATATCAGCAATGTCATCATAAATAATTTCATAAGGATCTCTAAATACAACATTAAAAATATTTGTTTTATTTACAATGCTGTTAAATCCATTTGTAAATGCACTACTATTTAAACTAATATTGTAATTAGAATTATCAGCTATAGCATGGTTTGTAGTTGTTCCTGTAACGGTTACTTCAAGTTCATCTTTACTGATGTAATTGAAGGCAACTGTAAAATCACTTGGAAAATTAGTTGTAAAATCAGTTCCTTTTACAAATGTTTTATTCGAAAATTCTGCAGTTCCAGAAAGTGTAATTTTAGTTGAATAATTAAATGCTCCTGTATTATCCGTTGCTTCTTTAATTTCTTTAGATACAAAAAGTAATTCAGATGCCGAGGTGTCAAATAAAGTTTGTCCTGCTAAAATATCACCACTAGGCTGGGTAGAAAAAGCGTATTCGTAAACGGTTAAGGTTTCACCATCAGCAGAAACACTAGCTTTCATCCATCCGTGGATAGTTTCACCATTATGATCTGCTTCAAATCCGATATATCCAGTTTTTCCATCCCAATCAGTATAAGTATCATAACTCATATCTAATTGACCAGGATAAGCTTCAGGAGCGGTAAAATTACTTACTGTAGAAATTAATGTATTTTTGGTTAAAAGTGTAATATCTCTTGTTCCTGTATTGGTAACTAACCTTTTTCCGTAAGTTTCTAATTTTAACTGTCCTGTTTTATATGCCCAAGTACCATAGGCATTAGAACCATTTATTTTGGTTAAATTTAAATTATCCCAAATAGCACCTGTAGTTGCAGAAATATCTGTAATATCATGATAAATAATTTCATAAGGACTATAAAATTTAAAGTCTAAACCGATAGAAGTACAACTTAAGGTTTGCCCTGGGCTAAACGCACTAGTGTCAAAAGATAAGTTTACTGTTTCATTATTGGTTTCTAGGTGGTTTGTTGCAATACCTGATATTGTTAGAGTCGCTGTTGTTGTAGAGGTAATTGCTACTGTAGAAGATAACCCTTGAGGTAAAGCAATACTATATTGATTACCTTGAGTTAAGTTACCACTTGAAGTATTAAAGGTGGTGTTGTCAAGAGTTACAGTTATTTCTTGGTTGAAGCTACCATCGTTTGTAACTAACTCTTTAACTGTATTATTGTTTAAAGCAATAGTACCACCAGTATTATTGACACCAGTATCAATTAAGTTTTGATCTTGCCATAATGTTTTACGAGCAGGATGTTGTAAAGCAGCTAACATACGGTCTGTTTGTCCTTTGGTAAACATTCTGTAACAACCATCAGCAGCACCATTATATCCCATGTAGTTTTCATAATTGATAAATTCTCCATTACAGTTTTTAGTAGGAGAACAATTAGCACCAACAACATCTTTATCTTCGGCAGGGGTGTCATCTACTTCATCATTAGTAGCAGTACAACCTCCTTGAAATGTATGTATAAGGTTAAAGAAGTGACCAAATTCATGAGTAAATACAGAAGCAAATTCTTTTCCTGTATTTCCGTGTAAATAAGCACCATTATATACAACTCTTGCAGTATTTGCATCCGACATTGAGCTGTTAGGATACCAAGCAACACCAGATTGACCACTATCACCATCAGCATATAATTCTGCCTGAATATACACATTCATATATTTATAATTATCCCAAGCATCGGCAGCAATTTGATTATCATATCCACCACCATTACCGTAACCATTTTTTTCATCGTAAAAAACAACACCACTAGTACAGTTTCCGTTTGGGTCTAATTTTGCTAATTTGAATTCGATATCTAAGCTACTTTTTATAGGGTCAAATAACGGGTCAACACCTGCAAAATCATCATTTAAACCTTGGAAATCAAGATTAAGTTTTTCTAAAGCTGTTTGAATTTTATCAACAGTAATGGTTTTTCCATTTTGATTTTCTCCATACACATGAAAAACTACAGGAATAGTGTAGGTTCTAGCACGTTGAGATTTTTTATTTCTCGCTAATTGTTTGGTGGTTTTGTTAAATTCAAGGTATTCCTTTCTTGCTTTAGGATGCTTTTTGAATATTAATTCATTTTGACTACTTGCTTTACAAGCATGTTTATTGTGTTCCGATTTTTGTGCAAAAATTTTGGACTGTAAAGAAGTAACCAAAATTAGCAACAACAGTGTAATTTTATTTCTCATTTTGATGTTTTAGAACTACTTTGAGGTAGTTTAAAGTTAATTAAATGTTAATTTGCGGGTAATATAGTGTTTATTGTTTGATTAGTACTGTTTTAGCTTTATTATTGATAATATTGTATATGTTTATGAGTATTTACACCTTTTATTGAGAATATTTAGGTGTGTTTTGCTTTTGAATATAGAATCTATAATTAAAAATTTTAAACAGATTTATTTTTTTATTTTAGTGGATTATGATAATAACATGCATTTATTGTTTGATATGATTTTTTTTAGACTATTTTAATTTTAAATATTTACTAAATAGGTATATATGTTATATAATACATAAAAAAAAACCTCGCCAAATTTGACGAGGTTTTATAAAATATCAAGATAATTTAATTAATATTATTAAGACTTGGTTTTTCTATAAATGAATTACTTCATCATAAGCATCAGCAACAGCTTCCATAACCGCTTCACTCATTGTTGGGTGAGGGTGAATTGTTTTTAAAACTTCATGACCAGTAGTTTCTAGTTTTCTACCTAAAACTGCTTCGGCAATCATATCGGTAACACCTGCACCAATCATATGACATCCTAACCATTCACCGTATTTTGCATCAAAAATTACTTTTACAAAACCATCTGTAGTTCCGGCAGCCGTAGCTTTTCCAGAGGCAGAGAATGGAAATTTACCAACTTTTAAATCGTAACCAGCTTCTTTTGCTTGTTTTTCTGTCATTCCAACAGAAGCAATTTCAGGAGTAGCATACGTACAACCAGGAATATTTCCATAGTCGATAGCTTCGGTATGTAAACCTGCTAATTTTTCAACTAAAGTAATTCCTTCAGCAGAAGCAACGTGTGCTAAAGCTGGTCCAGGAGTTACATCACCAATAGCAAAATAACCAGGGATATTTGTTTGATAAAAATCATTTACTAAAATTTTATCTCTATCGGTAATAATTCCAACATCTTCTAAACCGATGTTTTCGATATTTGTTTTAATTCCAACAGCCGATAATAAAATATCTGCTTCTAAAACAACTTCACCTTTTTTCGTTTTAACGGTCGCTTTTACGCCATCGCCAGAAGTATCAACAGTTTCAACAGATGAACTTGTCATCACTTTAATACCCGATTTTTTGAAAGAACGCTCCATTTGTTTTGAAACATCAATATCTTCAACAGGTACAATATTTGGCATAAATTCAACAACAGTAACATCTGTTCCCATTGAATTGTAAAAGTGCGCAAATTCAACACCAATAGCACCCGAACCTACAACAATCATAGATTTTGGCTGACTAGGTAAGCTCATCGCCTGACGATAACCAATTACTTTTTTACCATCTTGCGGTAAATTTGGTAAAACTCTAGAACGTGCTCCAGTTGCGATAATAATATTATCAGCAGAATATTCAGTTACAGAACCATCTTTATCTGTAACATCAACTTTTTTACCCGTTTTAATTTTACCAAAACCGTCAATAATGTCAATTTTATTCTTTTTCATTAAAAACTGAACACCTTTGCTCATTCCTTCAGCAACACCACGACTACGTTTAATAACAGCATCAAAGTCTTTGTCAATGGCTTCAGCTTTTAAACCATATT
This sequence comes from Tenacibaculum dicentrarchi, assembly GCF_964036635.1. Lineage (NCBI taxonomy): Bacteria > Pseudomonadati > Bacteroidota > Flavobacteriia > Flavobacteriales > Flavobacteriaceae > Tenacibaculum > Tenacibaculum dicentrarchi. The sequence continues at coordinate 1,852,381 of NZ_OZ038524.1, read as the reverse complement.
GGTCAACATGTTTTAAATAATCATAAACCTGAGCAGATTTTAACAATGCTTTTGTAGGAATACATCCCCAGTTTAAGCAAATTCCACCTAAATTTTCCTTTTCAATTACTGCCGTTTTAAATCCTAATTGCGATGCTCTAATAGCAGTTACATAACCTCCAGGACCACTTCCGATTATTAATACGTCGTATTTCATGTTGTTAATTTTTTACTTATTGTTTCTTTATATTATATGTTTTTGTCACTTCGAGTGATTTTATTTTCAAAATCGTATCGAGAAGTTGGGCGTTCGGGCGGGCTTTCACTACTCGCTTTTTTTAAATATGAAAAATATTTAAAAAAGAGCTCAAACACGCCGTTCAATCCCTAACGCGAATTTTCGTTTTTTCAACCCTATTTATTTTTTGAATTTTAGTTCTTTTATCAAAAAAAATAGGGCAGAAGCAACATTTTTTTACATTCTTTCAGGAACTTCAATTCCTAATAAAGCAAATGCCGATTTAATAGTATCAGCAACTTTTTTAGATAACTGAACTCTGAATACTTTCTTGTCTTCGTTTTCTTCTCCTAAAATATGTACATTCTGATAAAAAGAATTGAATTCTTTTACCAATTCGTACGTATAGTTAGCAATTACGGCAGGCGAATAATTATTAGCAGCTTGCTGAATTACTTCAGGATATAATTCTAATTGTTTAATTAATTCTTTTTCTTTTGCGTGTAATTCAATTGAAACAGCGTTTGAATAATCAAAATCAGCTTTTCTTAAAATAGATTGAATTCTAGCATACGTATATTGAATAAAAGGTCCTGTATTTCCTTGAAAATCTACAGAGGCTTTCGGGTCGAATAAAATACGTTTTTTCGGGTCAACTTTTAAGATGAAATATTTTAAAGCTCCTAAACCGATAACTTTATATAATTCTTCTTTTTCTTGGTCAGAATACCCTTCTAATTTTCCTAGTTCTTGAGAAATAGTACGAGCAGTATCGGTCATTTCGTCCATTAAATCATCGGCATCAACAACAGTTCCTTCACGAGATTTCATTTTTCCAGAAGGTAAATCTACCATTCCGTAACTTAAATGATGTAATTGTTCAGCCCAAGAATATCCTAATTTCTTTAAAATTAAGAATAAAACTTTAAAGTGATAATCTTGTTCGTTACCAACGGTGTAAACCATTCCGCCAACATCGGGCATATCTTTAGCACGTTGAATAGCTGTTCCAATATCTTGCGTCATATAAACGGAAGTTCCATCAGAACGTAAAACCAGTTTTTCATCTAAACCATCTTCAGATAAATCACACCAAACAGAACCGTCTTCTTTTTTAAAGAAAACACCACTTTCTAAACCTTGTTCAACAACATCTTTTCCTAATAAATACGTATTACTTTCGTAATATAATGTATCAAAATCGACACCTATATTTTTATAAGTAACATCAAACCCTTTGTAAACCCAGCTATTCATTTCTTTCCAAAGTGCTACAACTTTTTCATCTCCAGCTTCCCATTTACGAAGCATTTCTTGAGCTTCAATAAATAAAGGTGCTTGTTTTTTAGCATCATCTTCAGAAATACCTGTAGCAATTAAAGTTGCTATTTCTTTTTTGTATTCTTGGTCGAATTTTACGTAGTAGTTTCCTACTAATTTATCACCTTTTAAACCTGTGTTTTCAGGAGTTTCTCCGTTTCCGAATTTTTCCCAAGCTAACATCGATTTACAAATATGTATTCCTCTATCGTTAATAATTTGAGTTTTATATACTTTTTTACCAGATGCTTTTAAAATTTCAGCAACTGAATATCCTAATAAAACATTACGAACGTGTCCTAAGTGTAAAGGTTTATTTGTGTTTGGCGATGAATATTCAACCATACGAGAAGAATCATCCGCTGAAGGATAAATAAATCCGTAAGAAGTATTTGTGGCTATCTGATTAAAAAAATTAGTGTAAAAACTGTTATCTACAACTAAATTTAAAAAGCCTTTAACTACGTTATAGTTTGTAATTTCATTAATATTATCAACAAGGTATTTCCCTAAATCCTCGCCAATTTGAACAGGATTTCCTTTTTTGTATCTTAAAAGAGGAAAAACCACCACAGTGATATCTCCTTCAAAATCTTTACGGGTTGCTTGAAATTCGACACTTGGAATTTCTACATTATACAAGGTTGAAAATCCTTCTTTTACTTTTGCTTCAATTAAGGTTTGTATGCTCATTAGTTATTGAAAATTGAACAACAAAATTACATAATTTATTTGGATAATATTTAAACTCATTCTAACTGTTTATATGACTATTTTTGTAGCATGGATAGAGATTTAGAGAACTTAGAAAAGTTAGCAAACGAAGTAGAGAAAGAAAATAAAAAATATTTTGCAACCATAAAAAAACGAGTACCTAAAAACTTTGATGTTGTAGCACAAGATTTACACGACAAAGAGTTTGCAAAAACCGATTGTTTAGACTGCGGAAATTGTTGTAAAACAACCAGTCCTATTTTTACAGATAAAGATACTGAGCGTATTTCGAAGTATTTAAAGATGAAAGTACGTGATTTTGAAGCGCAATATTTAGAGCGTGATCAAGATGATTTTATGGTATTAAAAACAGCGCCATGTTCATTTTTAGATGAGCGTGATAATTCGTGTTATATTTATGATGTTCGTCCAAAGGCTTGTTCAGAATACCCGCATACAAACCGTAAGAAATTTATTCAAATTTCAGATTTAACCATTGCAAACACTGCTATTTGCCCAGCAACGTATAGAATTGTTGAAGAGTTAAAAAAACGTTTGCCAGTGCGTTCTAACGAAAAAATTAAAAGATTGGGGTAGTATTTTAATGTAATATTCTTTAAAAAATTCCGCTTTACTATTTTTAATAGTAAAGCGGAATTTCTTTTTTTACACTAATTTTTTAGGATTTTTAAAACAGTATTTTAGGAATTGATGCCTATTTTTAAATGATATTAATGTATTTTTGAGTTTAAAAATAGCTTAAATAAAAGACTTTATGAAAAAAATTATTTTAACATTTGTATTATTAATTTCAATATCACAACATGCCAAGGCAACAACTTGGATGACTTCTTTTGAAGATGCTAAAAAATTATCAATAGCAACAAATAAGTTAATATTGATTGATTTTTGGGCTACTTGGTGTTATCCTTGTCAAAAAATGGAAGCTGATACTTGGCGCACTCCAGAGATTGAGAGTTTATTAAGTGCTTACATTCCTTTAAAAATAGATATTGATGTTTTTAGAAAAATTTCAAATAAATATTCGGCAAATAGAATTCCTTATGTTTTAATTGTTGATGCTTATGGTGAGGTTTTTTTCAATGAAACAGGCTATAAAACCAAAGAACAGATGTTAAAAGTTCTAAAAAAATACGCTATTAATACTAAGGTATTTCAAAATGATTTTGCATCTTTTTATAAAAAACAAACTCCAGAAATTGCCCTATCTTTAGGTGAAAAGTATTTAGATGCTTCTATTTATTTAAAGGGAAAAATTAAATATGATTTTTTAAAATTAGGAGGGGTTTATTTTAAAAAAATAAAGAAATTGACTTCTAAAAAAGAATATAAACAAAAATATTCGCAAAAAGTTAATTTATTAGCAGGCGCATACAAGTTACTAATTAAAGGTAAAAATGAAAAAGCATTAAAATACTTAGATAAAAACTTTAAAGAAGTTGAAATTTTACCTGAAAATAAAGTATTGTTTGATTTTATAGGTTTTACAGCTTATAATAAGTTAAAAGATAAAGAAAATGCCAAAATTTGGTATGAAAAATTAAAGACCGATAAAGGTTATAAAACTTATCTTTCTAAATCAAGAAAAATATAGTGAAAAAACGAGGCTTTATAGCCTCATTTTTTTTGTTCCATCAATTTTAAAATATGCTTTGCTCGCGCTTTACAGGCTTTGCTTTTGTGAATTATTTTTGTCGTAATTAAGTGTTTTAATTCGAAATGTACCCAGTTTTTTTCTAATCCGAAGAAAAATAAAAAAGTCATACTATAAGCATATACTGCTATTTTTTGATCGGTAAGCAACCAATCAAAACCTGTTTCAATAATGCTATCAATATGTTTTGCTGTGACTGTATTTTTCGTTTTATTTTGAGCTGTTGAGGTATATTCTATAGCTAAATTTTCACATATTTTAGCACAGGGTCTAATAGCGCTATCAAAATGTAAGCTTGAAATTTTAGCTACAAAAAAATTGATATACGGTAAAATATAATCAATGCTGTGCTGTGTACAAATCCACTCTAAAACCCAAGAGGCTTTAATAGATTGCCTATTATTTACATCAAAAGTTAAATACACAAGTTGTTTTATTAATTTTGGATGTGCCAATACACTATTAGCAGCCTTATTTCTGTTTATTTTAGTAGGAGTTTTCATATCATCTAGAACAGAAATTAAAAAATCAAGATTCATATTGGTACGGTTTGTGTATTTTTGAATTCAAAAAATTATTTAATCAATAAAAAAAGAAGTATCAATGTTAAATATAAAAAGGATATTTTCAATAACAGTTTTATTCTCCATTTTTTTTATGACTTCTATAGAAGCTCAGGAATTAAATAAAATAGACGCGAACGGAAACAGAATTGGCGCTTGGAAAAAACTATATTCCAACGGGAAGGTAAGGTATACAGGGCAATTTGAAAATGGCAAAGAAGTAGGTGTTTTTAAGTTTTATTCAATTACATCGTCAGGATCACCAATAAGTACAAAAACCTATGTAAACGGTACGGCTACTGTAAAATTTTACACCGAATTTGGCAAGTTAAAAAGCCAAGGTAAAATGATTGGTAAAAAGCGTGTTGGAAAATGGGTGTATTATTTTTCAAATGGAAAACCTGTTTCTCAAGAAAATTATAAAGACGGAAGACTAGACGGAATTTTTAAGAATTATTATCCGAATGGAAATTTGACACAAGAATTACACTATTTAAAAGGAAAGAAAAACGGTGTGTCTAAAACCTTTACCGATTCGGCTATTTTAATTGAAGAAACTCTTTATGTAAACGGAAAATTAGAAGGAAAAGCTACTTATTACGATTTAAAAGGTGGTATTAAAGAAGAAGGAATGTATAAAAATGGCAAAAGAGTAGGGAAGTGGGAATTTTATATGGATGGCGAAAAAGTAAATAAGAAAAAGAAAATGAAAGTGTCTGATTTTAAAAAATAATAGCCCATAATTAGGTATCAATTTAATTGATGTTGCTATTAAAAATATCCATTATAAAAACAGAAACTTATTCGTAAATTTGTAGCTTACAAAAGTAAAAAATGAAAAGAGTAGTAGTAGGACTTTCGGGAGGTGTAGATAGTAGTGTAACCGCTTATTTGTTAAAAGAACAAGGATATGAAGTTATCGGCTTGTTTATGAAAAATTGGCATGATGATTCGGTTACAATTTCAGACGATTGCCCGTGGTTAGAAGACAGTAATGACGCAATGTTAGTTGCCGAAAAATTAGGAATTCCTTTTCAAACTGTCGATTTAAGCGACCAATACAAAGAACGTATTGTTGATTATATGTTTAATGAATACGAAAAAGGACGCACGCCAAACCCTGATATATTATGTAACAGAGAAATTAAATTTGATGTTTTTATGGACATCGCTTTAAGTTTAGGAGCCGATTACGTAGCAACAGGGCATTATTGCCGAAAAGCAGAAGAAGTAATTGACGGTGAAGCGGTATATAAATTATTAGCAGGAAAAGATGCCAATAAAGACCAATCGTATTTTTTATGTCAATTATCTCAAAAACAATTAGCAAAAGCGATGTTTCCAATTGGCGAATTAACAAAGCCAGAGGTAAGAGAAATTGCTAAAAAAGCCGATTTAATTACTGCCGATAAAAAAGATTCTCAAGGATTGTGTTTTATTGGTAAAGTTCGTTTACCTGATTTTTTACAGCAAAAATTACAGCCAAAAGAGGGAATTATTGTTCAAGTACCAATAAGTTTTGAGCAGTATAACCGTACTGTTCCAAAGTTTGAAAATAAAGAAGCTGAATTAGCATATTTCGCAACAAAATTTTCTTACAAAAAAGAAAGCGGAAAAACTGTAGGAAAGCATCAAGGTGCGCATTATTTCACTAAAGGACAACGTAAAGGTTTAAATGTTGGTGGAACTAAAGAAGCTTTATATGTTATTGAAACCGATGTAAATGAAAACATAATTTATACAGGTGAAGGTAAAAATCATCAAGGTTTATATAGAAATGTATTGTTTGTTTCTAATGAAGAATTACATTCGGTTCGTGAAGATTTAGCTTTAAAATCTGGGGAAACTATGGAAGTAGAAGCAAGAATACGTTATCGTCAGAAATTAGAAAAAGCAACTTTACATAAAGTTGATAGCGGTTTATATGTTGAGTTTGAAAATCCGCAATCGGCAATTCAAGAAGGGCAGTTTGTTGCTTGGTATATTAACGAAGAATTATTAGGTTCGGGAGTAATTTCTTAAAACTTAAAAAATAATTTTGAAAAATAAAATAACAGAACTTTTTAATATAAAATATCCGATTATTCAAGGCGGAATGGTTTGGGTTTCTGGTTGGAAATTAGCATCCGCAGTTTCTAATGCAGGCGGTTTGGGGTTAATCGGCGCAGGTTCTATGTATCCTGATGTTTTGCGTGAGCATATTCAAAAATGTAAAAAAGCAACCGATAAACCTTTCGGTGTAAATGTGCCAATGTTGTATCCTGATGTTGAAAAAATAATGGATATTATCATCGAAGAAGGTGTTAAAATTGTTTTTACATCCGCAGGAAATCCAAAAATTTGGACAACCTTTTTAAAAGAAAAAGGAATTACAGTAGTACACGTAGTAAGCTCTGTAAAGTTTGCCTTAAAATCAGAATTAGCAGGAGTAGACGCTATTGTTTGTGAAGGTTTTGAAGCAGGCGGACATAACGGACGAGAAGAAACTACAACGCTTACTTTAATTCCGATGGTTAAAGAAAAAGTTAATATTCCTGTAATTTCGGCAGGTGGAATAAGTTCAGGAAAATCGATGTTAGCAACCATGATTTTAGGAGCTGATGGAGTTCAAATAGGAAGTCGTTTTGCGGCAACTTTAGAATCGTCAGCGCATGCAAATTTTAAGCAAACTATACTTGATGTTAAAGATGGCGACACACATTTAACACTAAAAGAATTAGCGCCTGTTCGTTTGGTTAAAAATAAGTTTTATAATGATGTACAAGAGTTGTATCAGCAAAACCCAACTATTGAACAAATAAAAGAATTATTAGGAAGAGCAAGAGCAAAAAAAGGAATTTTTGAAGGCGATTTAAACGAAGGAGAACTTGAAATTGGTCAAGTAGCAGGATTAATTCATCAAATTAAATCAGCGAAAGAAGTTTTAGAAGAAATTGTTACAGAATTTAATCAGGTTAAAGAAAATTTAAAGTTTTTGTAATTTTTTTTTGAAGCAATTTCCCGCTTTCCGCACTCGCTTTTTTTTGAAGAAAAATCAAAAAAAGAGCTCAAACAAAGCTTCAATCGGGGCTAGGGATTTGAGTTTTATTTTAACTTTTTTGTAAATTATTTTAATTAAGTTCAAAAATAAAAAATATCAGTAAACAAAAAAGGAAGCTATTTAAAGCTTCCTTTTTTTGTGTAAAATAATATTAAAAATATGTAATTAATAATTTACATAATCTACAATTTCTAAACCGTAACCAATCATACCAACACGTTTGGTTTGTTGGCTGTTAGAAACTAAACGTAATTTACTAATATGTAAGTCGTGTAATATTTGTGCTCCAATACCAAAATCCTTGTTATCCATGCTAACCTTTGGGGCTTTCATTTCTCCATTAGCTTGGTTTTCTTTTAAACCACGTAAACGGTTTAATAAATTTAATGCCTGGTTTTGTTGATTGATAAAAAGAATAGCTCCTTTACCTTCATCATTCATTACTTTAAACATTTTATCTAGTTTTTTATCAGCATTACTAGTTAATGTTCCAAGAATATCATTATTAATTAATGTCGAATTTATTCTTGTTAAAACAGGGTCTTTTTTAGTCCAAGTACCTTTTGTTAAGGCAATATGAAGTTGATTATTGGTTGTTTGTTGATAAGCCCTTAAGCGAAATTCACCAAAACGGGTTTGAATATTAAAATCTTCTTTCTTTTCAATTAAAGAATCGTGCTCCATTCGGTAGGCAACTAAATCTTCAATAGAAACAATTTTTAAATCAAACTTTTTAGCTACTTTTAAGAGTTGAGGTAAACGTGCCATTGTACCATCGTCATTCATTATTTCAACAATAACTCCTGCGGGTTGTAAGCCTGCTAAACGCGCAAAATCAATAGCTGCTTCGGTATGTCCAGTTCTTCTTAATACACCACCATTTTTTGCTCTTAAAGGAAAAATATGCCCAGGACGTGCAAGGTCGGCAGGTTTTGTATCAGCATCAATTAAAGCTTTTATAGTAATAGCTCTATCGGAAGCAGAAATACCAGTGGTAACTCCTTTACCTCGTAAATCTACCGAAACAGTAAAGCCTGTTTCCATAGGGTCGGTATTGTTGTTAACCATCATGTTTAACTCTAATTCTTTGCAACGGTCTTCGGTAAGTGGCGTACAAATTAAGCCTCTTCCATGAGTTGCCATAAAATTAATCATTTCAGGAGTTACTTTATCGGCAGCAGCTAAAAAATCACCTTCATTTTCACGGTCTTCATCATCTACTACAATGATAACTTTTCCGTCTTTGATGTCGTTTATAGCTTCTTCAATAGTATTTAATTGAACTTTAGTAGCGGAGGTTTGTGTTGTCATTTTTATGTGGTTTTCTCTTCTTTCGAGAATAGTTTTTTAAATAAGTTACTAAGTGGTGAAATAAAACTTTTAAAATCAAATAAGCCTTTATCTTTAGTGGCTCTAATTGTTAATATTATAGCCAAAGGTAGCATTAAAAAGAGACTTAACCAAGAACCTGTTATAGCTGTGATTGAACTTTCTTCAGCTAAATTTTTTCCAAAGGTATTCGTAAAAAAATAAAGGACGTATATGGCAATGGCTAAAATCATGGGTAAGCCCATTCCTCCTTTTCGAATAATAGAGCCTAGCGGAGCACCGATAAAAAATAACAACAAACAAGAAAGTGAAAAGGCAACTCTATTGTAAAATTCAATATCATACAAGTTTAAGTATTTTCTTTTTCTCTTTAAGGTTTCTTTGTTTGAATTATTGTTGTTTATACTGCGATCAATTTTAGAACTAGCAGTATTTAATATGTTTTCTTTTTCAATAAGATTAAAGTTGTCTAAGGTATTTTTTGATAGTTTTTTATTAACTAATGAATCAGGGTAGGTATGTAAATCTTCTACTTTAATTCCTGAAAATAAATTTTTAGCCCTACTATTAATAAAAGCATCATAATTGTTTTTAAGAGTAGGAATAGTGTCTTTTAGTTGCGACAGGCTAAGCATGTTGTATTGCGTTTTATAGCGCTCTTCCTCTAGGTTATCACCACTTAAAGATGAGATATCAATGTTAATGGTATATTGGTCAAAATTAGCATATGAAGCAGGCATTTTTTGGCGCTCTTTAAGCGGCGAACCATTTCTTATATGATGTTCAAAATAATAGCCATTTTCTAAAATTAAGGTCATATACCTACTTCCTTCTTCCGAAATTATTGTTCCTTTTTTAGCTGTTATAATTTTGTTGTTTCCTTTTTTAGCAGATAAATCATAGATCATTACTTCTTCTAGAAGATTCTCTTTTTCTCCGTATTTTTTTTTGAATTTAATTTGGAAATTTGGTAATTCAGTATTAAAACTACCAGCAACTAATGCAATAGCAGGTTGTTTTTTTTTAATGTTAACGCGCATATTTAATTGCTTTAACATGGCATACGGATATACATTATTTAAAAAAATAAAGTTTAAACTGCTTAAAAACAAGGTTAAAAATACTAAAGGACGTACCATTCGAGGTAAAGAAATACCTGCAGATTTTGCAGCAGCAAATTCGTAATTTTCGGATAAACTACCAAGAGTCATTATAGAAGAAAGTAATACTCCAATAGGTAATGCCTGTGGGGTAACAAGTAGTGTTGTATACCAAAGAAATTTTAAAATAATCCCAATACTAATTCCTTTACCTGCAAAGCTATCAAAAGCAAGCCATAAAACTTGCATTACCAATACAAAAAGTATGATTAAAAATGTAGCGAAGAAAGGCTTTAAGAAGCTTTTTAAAATGTATTTGTCTAATGTTTTCACAAAAGCAAAGATAGTAGTTAGGTATATAAAACAATAAGTTTTGTTAATGATTTTTAAAGGCATTAACAAAACTTTATTTTATAGGATTAGTCTATGAAGTATCCTTGCTTTAAGTATTTATCTTTATTAAAAATAAATAAATTTTTTGAAATTGGCTGGTCACTTTTAAATTTGGTAATTGTAAAGGTTGTTTCAGCTCCGTTTGAACCTATTTGAACTAACTTGTAAATATGTTTTGTTTTGGCATCAATTCCTAATTGAACCTTTACTATATCAGAATTACTATCAATAGGTGTTAAATTTACGTATTGCACTTTACGTCCGTTATTATTTTTTAATTTACCCATTGAAAAAGTATAACCTTCTTTGTAAAAAGTTAATAATTTAGAAGGATAAATAAAACCATCTTCTTCATCTAAGTCATTATTAGAAATAGTTATTTCTTTTTCATCTTGATTAATAACAACAAGTTTTTTATTATCAAAAATAAAGGTATTCCCTAAATAATTTAAGTTGTATTTTTCACCAGAAAGTGTAATTTCTCCTCGTATAGGAGGGTCATTCGTAATACCAGCTTCTTTATTTATTAAAGAGGAATTAAAACCGATAACCATATTATGGTAAGCCCCCATTTTTGTAGAAACATCGTTTAATAAGGTTTTTGCTTGGTTAGCAGTATTTTGACCTATGGTATGTAAACTAATACATAATCCGATAGATAATAATAATATTTTTCTCATGTTTTGTTTTTTCTTCTGTTTTCCAGAATCGTTACACTTATTTTTTTTCATTTTCTAATAATTGTTCAAGTGCTATAAAATCAGGAACTAAAACCATTCTTGCCTTACTTCCTTCAAAAGGACCTACAATACCAGCTGCTTCTAATTGATCAATAATTCTACCAGCTCTATTGTATCCTAATTTTAATTTACGTTGCAATAACGATGCTGAACCTTGTTGTGCAGTAATAATTACTTCGGCAGCGTTTTTAAACAATTTATCTCTGTCAGCAATATCAACATCAACATTTGTGCCACTTTCTTCACCAACGTATTCTGGTAATAAATAAGCACTCGGATATGCACGTTGTGAGCCTATAAAATCGGTTATTTTTTCAACCTCTGGTGTATCAACAAAAGCACATTGAACACGAATCAATTCATTTCCTCCTGAATAAAGCATGTCTCCACGACCAATTAATTGGTCAGCTCCTGGGGCATCTAAAATTGTTCTTGAATCAATTTTTGAAGTTACTCTAAAAGCAATTCGAGCTGGGAAATTTGCTTTAATAATACCTGTAATAACATTTACAGATGGTCGTTGGGTTGCTACAATTAAATGAATACCGATGGCACGAGCTAATTGTGCTAAACGTGCAATTGGTGTTTCCACTTCTTTACCTGCTGTCATAATTAAATCGGCAAATTCATCAATTACCAATACGATATATGGTAAAAATTTATGCCCATTTTCAGGGTTTAGTTTTCGAGCTTTAAACTTTGCATTATATTCTTTAATATTACGAACCATAGCATTTTTAAGTAAGTCGTAACGGGCATCCATTTCCATACAAAGTGAATTTAGAGTATGTACAACTTTGGTGGTATCGGTAATAATAGCTTCTTCGGAATCAGGTAGCTTGGCTAAATAATGACGCTCAATTTTATTAAATAGGGTTAGTTCTACTTTCTTCGGGTCAACCAAAACAAACTTTACTTCTGCAGGGTGTTTTTTGTATAAAAGGGATGTTAAAACAGCATTTAACCCAACCGATTTTCCTTGTCCAGTTGCCCCTGCCATTAATAAGTGAGGCATTTTAGCTAAATCAACAACTAAAGTTTCGTTTGAAATCGTTTTTCCTATGGCAATAGGAAGTTCCATTTCGCTATCTTGAAACTTCTGAGAAGCAATAGTAGAATACATTGAAACAATGGTCGATTTTTGATTTGGAACTTCAATACCAATAGTCCCTTTTCCAGGAATTGGTGCAATGATACGAATACCTAAAGCAGAGAGTGACAAAGCGATATCATCTTCTAAATTTTTAATTTTTGAAATTCTAACTCCTGCATTTGGTACAATTTCGTATAAGGTAATCGTAGGTCCAACGGTTGCTTTAATGTCAGAAATACCAATTTTATAGTTTTGAAGTGTGGTTACAATTCTGTTTTTATTTGCTTCAAGTTCATCGGCATCGATAGAGATAACCTCATTGTATTGTTTAAGTAAATCGAGAGTAGGGAATTTGAAATGTCCTAAATCTAATGTAGGATCAAATTCGCCAAAATCTTTTAATAAAGCGTCTGATAAATTTTCAGTAACACTTTTTTCTTCAGAAGGTTTTTCAACCGAAACTTCAATTTCTTCATCTATAGGTTCTTTAATTTTTTCTTCGGAAGTTTTTTCAAGTATAAATTCTTTAATTACGGGTTTTTCAATAACTGGTTCTATTGTAACTGTTTTTTCTTTTATTGGAGCTTCTTCGATTAAAGGTTCTTTAATGATAGGAGCTATTTTAGGTTCAATAATAGGTTTTTTTGTAGTAATATTTTCCTGTATTGGCGATTCTTCTATTAAAAATTCTTTAGCAATAGGTTTTGTTTTTTCAGGTTCTTTTATGAACTCTGTTTCCTTGTCAACAATAGGAGTTTCATCTATTAAAGGTTTATTTGTAAGTGTTTTATTTATAGATGACCTATCTATTAAATGTTCGTTTATTAAAGCTTCATTTATAGCTGCTCTATCGGCTAATTGTTCGTTTAAAAGACTTTCATTAACTGGAAGAGTATCTAAAGAAATATGGTCTTCTTCTTGATATAGAGTTTCGTTAGAGTATGTTATATTATGTTGAGTATTTTCAATAGGTTGTTCAAAAATAGGATTAGAAGTTTCTTGTAGGTTTTCAACTATGTGATTTTTATATTTTGTACTGATTTTTTTATCAGAAGAATCAGTGTTTTTCTGTGTATTTAAAATACGTTCTTTTTCGGCATTTATTTCCGCTTCCTTAAGTTGTTGTTCTTTTATTTTTTCTTCTTTAAGTTGATTTTCTTTGGCTATTTTTATTCTTTCATTAATTTTTTCAGGAGTAATTTTAAACCTGATAATTAGATATGCTACTAAGAAAAAAATCAATAAAATAACAACTCCTGCTTTGCCTAAAAAAGTTTGAAAATAAGCATTTAATTCAAAACCGATAACTCCAGGTAAAACAGCATTTTGAGCAGAAGAAAACCCTAAGGTAACTGCAATCCATATCATAGATAATAACCCCCAATTCCAAGAAGTTATTATTTTTTTTAAATTTGTTTGTAATAAAATTCTAGCTCCCGTTAAAAAAAGGGTTATAGGTATTACAAAACTTCCTAATCCAAAGCCTTTATAAACAAAGAAATTACTTAGTTTTGCACCAATTTTACCTAGTAAGTTTTGAGTAACAATAGTTCTGTTTGAAAATTCAGATAACGTACTTTGATCTTCTTGCCATGAAAAGAAAAAGGAGATAAAAGCAACGGTTAAGAATATTGAAAAAAGGACTAAAAATGCACCTAAAATAGTTAGATTATGTTTTATTAAAAAAAAAGAAGCGAGTTTTATAAATGAATTTTTTCTAGGTTGTTTCTTCAAGTTTGGTATTTTTCTTTTTGCCATGTATTAATGTTAGAAATAAATTGAACGCTACAATATAGCTATTATTTTAGGAATGTAAATTATACCAGCAACAATGAGTGCTGTTATTGCTGCAAAAGCAGGTGAACCTGCAGCAATATCTTTTATAAAACCTATTTTTTCGTGATAATCAGGATGTATAAAATCAGCTATTTTTTCAACAGCAGTATTTAATGCTTCTGCAACTAAAACAATACCGATAACCAAACATTGAATTAACCATTGGGTTATCGATATGTTAAAATAAAATCCTAAACTAGTTGCTATAAATCCTAAAAATAGTTGTGTTTTAATACTGTCTTCCGTGGTACTTAATAGATAAATCCCTTTAAAAGCAAAAGTTAAACTACGCAACCTTCCTTTTATAAAACCATCATTAGAATTTTTCATGAATTTTATAAACTACTTAAAGCAGCTTGATAATTTGGTTCATCAGCAATTTCATTTACTTGCTCTGTGTAAGTAACCGTTCCATTTTCATCAATAATAACAATAGCGCGAGAATGTAAGCCTGCTAAAGGACCATTCTCTATTTCTAAACCGTAATCTTTACCAAAACTTCCTGTTGAAAAGTCAGATAACATAAGTACGTTTTCAATGCCTTCAGCACCGCAAAAACGACCTTGAGCAAAAGGTAAATCTCTAGAAATACATAAAACTTTGGTGTTTTCTAAATCAGCTAATTTTTTATTGAATTCTCTTACAGAAGTAGCACAAGTTCCTGTATCGACACTAGGAAAGATGTTTAAAATTAATCTGCTACCTGAAAAATCTACTAATTTCTTAATAGATAAATCGTTTGCCACCAAAGCAAAATCACTTGCTTTAGTACCAGTTTTTGGTAAATTTCCTGTGGTATTTATTGGGTTTCCTTGTAATGTTATTGAAGCCATTTTATATATGTTTTTTAGAAAACCAAAGATAATTAAATTAATTAAAAAATGAAGAAGATAAAGACCTAGCGTATTAAAAAAGTTATCTTCGCACCTTGAAATAATATAAGATTTGAATTTACAACAATATACATCAGAATTTAAATATAATTGGCAACTTGCAGCTCCTGTAATGCTCGGAATGTTAGGTCATACTTTTGTGAGTTTTATTGATAATATAATGGTAGGGCAATTAGGAACGGCTGAATTAGCGGCAGTTTCTTTAGGAAACAGTTTTATGTTTATTGCTATGTCATTAGGAATTGGTTTTTCAACAGCAATTACTCCATTAATTGCTTCGGCAGATTCTTCTAATAATTTTAAAGAAGCAAAATCGACCTTTAAACACGGTTTATTTTTATGTACTGTAATCGGGCTTTTAATGTTTTTATTGGTGTTTTTTTCAAAACCATTAATGTATTTAATGAAACAACCAGTTGAGGTTGTAAAATTAGCCATTCCGTATTTAGATTTGGTTGCTTTTTCATTAATTCCGATGATTGTTTTTCAGGCGTTTAAGCAATTTAGCGATGGTTTATCGATGACTCGTTATCCGATGTATGCTACCATTTTAGGGAATATTTTAAATGTAATTTTAAATTATTTATTAATTTTTGGGAAATTTGGTTTTCCAGAAATGGGAATTGTAGGTGCAGCTTACGGAACGTTATTATCTAGGTTTGTAATGGTTTTTCACCTTTGGTGGATGCTAACTCAAAAAGAACGTTCTAAGAAATTTGTAACAAACATTAAATTTTTCGTGTTAGATAAATTAATGCTTCGAAAAATAATTAACTTAGGTACGCCAAGTGCTATGCAAATGTTTTTTGAAGTAGGTATTTTTACCGCTGCCATTTGGTTGAGTGGTTTATTAGGGCGAAATGCACAGGCAGCAAATCAGATTGCTTTAAATTTATCATCGATGACTTTTATGGTTGCTATGGGATTAAGTGTTGCTTCGATGATTCGGGTAGGAAATCAAAAGGGCTTGCAAAAATTTGTAGATTTACGAAGAATTGCCTTTTCAATTTTTTTATTAGGGATTATTTTAGCCATTATTTTTGCAACATTATTTTACTTATTTCATAAGTCATTACCAAATCTATATATAGATTTAAGCGACGCCGAAAACTATGCCGACAATATGGAAGTAATGAAAACCGCTGCAAATTTACTAATAGCTGCTGCAATTTTTCAAATATCAGACAGTATTCAAGTAGTTGTTTTAGGTGCTTTGCGAGGGTTACAAGACGTTAAAATACCTACAATAATAACCTTTATATCGTATTGGATTATTGGTTTTCCGATTAGTTATTTTTTAGGAACAAAAGAAACCTACGGAAGTTTTGGAATTTGGTTAGGATTATTAGCAGGTTTAACCACGGCATCTATTTTACTATTTATTCGGTTTAATAGATTAACATTAAAATTAATTAAAGAAAATCCCGAAATTATTGGGGATAAATAAAATATTAATACTACATTTTTTATGGAATTACCTAAGTTTTTATTAGCAGATAATAGCAATCACCCAGAAGATATTTTCGTATTACATACGGAATATCCACGTTTTTTAATCAATTTAAAAGATGATGAAGTAGAGTGGTTTGAAGATTTAACAGGAGAAAAAGAAGAAGATATTACCACTGAACTTGCCGATTTAATGGATAAAGCAGGAGAGTTTTATGACAAAGAAATGGAAGGGCTAGAATAAATTTACTATTTTATAAAATCAATAAAAAATGCGTAAAATAATTATTTTACGCATTTTTTTGTGGCTAAAAAGCATTAAAATTATTTTTTAGCGCGTTCAACCAATTCTAATTGCTCCAATTTTGCTTTGGTAGTAAATATTCCGTAGTTGATAAAAACGGTTTTCTTTTCAATTTTATCAATAGTACCTACTGAGTTTCCATCAATTAAACGTACACGGTCATTTATTTTGTAAACATAAGCAGCTTTTTCAATAGCTATTTTTTTAGCTTCTTCTTTCTTTTCTTCTCTTATTTTAACTACTTTTTGAAGCACTTCTTTTTCAACTCTTTTTATAGCTTCTTTTTGTTTTTGATTTGTAATTTTATCTTGTCTTCTTTCTATTTTAGATAATTTTTTTAGCGGTGCTTTTTTGATGCGTTTTGTTTTTTCTAAAGCAACCCATTTAAAAAAATCGGCAGATAATTCTTTTTTATTATTTGTTTGAAAATATTTATTTAGTAGCTCGTTAGTTTTTCTACCTAAGGTAAGCATTCGTTGATTATTGTCATATAATTCTTGAAAACCAGCAAGTTTATTTTGTATTTTTTCTTCTTTTTCTTGGAGGTTTTCAATATGTTCTTGTCCTTTTGATTTTTGCTTAACTAAACTTTCAGATGTTTTTTGCAGTCTATTTCTTTCCTTTTGAAGATTAGAAATTGTTTTATCTAGTCTAATTTTTTCAGTTTCAACTCTTTTTTTAGCTCGGTTAATTAAACTATATGGAATTCCATTTTTTTGAGCTACTTCAAAAGTAAACGAACTACCTGCTTGCCCGATAAATAATTTATACAAAGGTTCTAAAGTTCGTTCGTCAAACTGCATATTTGCATTGGTAACATTATCTAATTCGTTGGCTAAAACCTTTAAATTAGCATAATGTGTTGTAATAATTCCGAAGGCTTTACGTTCGTAAAATTCTTCTAAAAAAATCTCAGCTAAAGCACCTCCTAATTCAGGGTCAGAACCTGTTCCAAATTCATCAATTAAAAATAAGGTGTTATCGTTACATTTTCTTAAAAATGAACGCATATTTTTAAGACGATAACTATAGGTACTTAATTGATTTTCTATAGATTGATTATCGCCAATATCAGTTAAAATAGTATTAAATAATGTTGTTTCACTACGCTCATGAACAGGAATTAACAAACCACTTTGAAGCATTAATTGTAATAAACCAATGGTTTTTAAAGTGATACTTTTTCCACCAGCATTTGGTCCTGAAATAACAATAATTTGTTGTTTTTCGTCTAGTCGGATGGTTTGTGCAAAGGTTTCTTTATTTTGTTCATTATTTTTTTTCCATAAAACAGGATGAAAAGCATCTTTGAAAAAGACTTTTTTATCCTTGGTTATTTTAGGTAATAATCCATTGATGCTTTTGGCATATTTAGCTTTTGCACCTACCGAATCTAAATGCGTTAAAAACACCAAATACTCTTCTAATAAAGATGTATAAGGATGAATTTTACTAGCTAAAGCTCTTAATATTTTAACAACTTCTTGTTTTTCTTCGTAAATTAGGTTTTGCAATTCACGGCTGTATGCTAAGGTTGCTTGAGGCGCAATATATACAATTGCTCCAGTTTTTGAAGACCCTAACAAACTCCCTTTTACCTTACGGCGATGCATAGCAATAACGGCTAAAACACGCTGATTATCAATAACAGTTTCTTTAATATCATCTAAATAACCGCTCGAAATATTTCTGGTTAAAGCATGTGAAAAGCTTTCTGATATTTTTCCACGAATGTTATTTATTTCTTTTCTGATTTGTTTTAAAACAGGTGATGCGTTATCGGAAACAGTACCGTGAGCAGTAATTATTTCTTTAATGCTGTCTGAAATAAAAGTGGTAAATTGTATTTTATCACTTAAAGAAAATAGCGTAGGGTAGTAGGTTTGAAATTTTTTCAAGAACTTTTTTTGTTCATTGACTGTTTCGGTAACCGTAGCAACTCTTAAAAAGGCTTCGGTTTCTAAAAAACTATTCTCAATAGCCAAACGACTTGTTTCTTGAGTTATATCTTCAAAAAAATGATTAGGAAGCCTGTTTTCATTTTCAAAAGAAGCGAGGTATTCGTTTACTAAATTTAATTCGAAAAATAACTTTCTTTTATTGGAAATAGGCTGTATATCAAGCGTTTTTTCTTTCCCTAAATTGGTAATACAATGCGCTGCAACTTGTTCTAAAACAGTTGTGAATTCTAAATCTTGAAGCGTTTTATCTGAAATATTGTGAATCAAAAAAGTAGTGTTTTTTTATTTTTTTATTAAAAAATTAGGTAAATCTTCCACTTCTTCACAACAAATTTGTTCCATTACTTGTTGAAATTCTCTTTTAAGAATAGCAGCTACTTGATCGCCCCCTTTTTTTCCTAAAGCTCCTGTTCCGTACATAAAAGGACGCCCAAGAAATGTGAAATCAGCTCCTGAAGCCATAACTCTAGCAACGTCTGGACCGGTACGCATACCTCCATCCATCATTATTTGTATTTGTCCTTTGAATTTTTTAACAATAGGATGTAGTGTTTTTATACTAGAAGGTCCGGCGTCTAATTGTCTTCCTCCGTGGTTTGAAACGATAATACCATCAATACCTAAATCAACTGCTTTTTGAGCATCTTGACAACTAGCAATTCCTTTGATGATTATTTTTCCATCCCATCTGTCTTGAATTCTTTTAATTTTTTCTATATTCAATCTTCCTGAAAAAGTAGCATCCATAAAAGAACCTAACTGCTGTAAATCCATACCTTTAGGCATGTATTTTTCCATGGTATCAAAAGAAGGAATCCCATTAATTAATGTTTCAAAAGCCCATTGAGGTTTTCTCATTACTTCTATAATATTTCTTAACATCATTTTAGGAGGCATTCCTAATCCGTTATAAATATCTTTAGGACGGTACCCAAAAGTAGGCACATCTGCAAGTAAAACTAACACATTACAACCATTATCTTTGGCTCTTTTTAAAATATCATCAGTAATAGTATTATCCGCAGGATGGTATAGTTGATACCAGAAATTACCATTGGTTATTTTAGCGGCTTTTTCGATACTTAAAGTGGTTACCGTACTTAGCATAAAAGGAATGTTGTGATCTACCGATGTTTTTGCTAAAATTTCAGCGGTTTTAGGCCACATTAACGACTGTAACCCAACAGGGCAAATACCGATAGGCGCATCATATTCGTGTCCAAATAACACTTTTTTAGTACTTGAACCTACGTGTTTATTTAAATATTGAGGCAATAATTCGATGTCTCTAATTTCTTTGGTATTTTTATAGACGTTTAAATCATCATTACAACCTTCGGTTAAGTATTCATAAGAAAACTTAGGCATTCTTTTTTGAGCCTTAACTCGAAGATGTTCTATTGACGGATAATTGGTATTTATATTAAAAGACATTGTTTTGTTTGTTTTTTTTAAATATTATTTTACAGTAGGTAGCACAACTAAAGGATCTGTAATTCCTAAAAGGTATATCATGATAACACCTATAGCTCCTGCAAAAATTACGTAATATAATGTAGGGATTATTGTTTTTCTTAAAATATCACCTTCTTTACCTAAAAGCCCAACAGTTGCCGAAGCAGCTACAATATTGTGTATTGCAATCATGTTTCCTGCGGCAGCACCTACAGCTTGTAAGGCTACTAAAATAGCACCTGAAACCCCTAACGACATGGCTGTTGAAAATTGAAATTGAGAAAGCATCATGTTACTTACCGTATTACTCCCTGCAATAAAAGCACCCATCGCTCCAATAGTAGGGGCAAATATAGGATATACTTTTCCTACATTATCGGCAACAAATTCTGCCATGGCAATTGGCATACTAGCAATATTTAAATCGTTAACTCCTGAGTTAATTAAAATTCGAACCATCGGAACTGTAAATACTAAAACAAACCCTGCGCTAATTAAAGTTTTGGTCGATTCTCCAATAGCACTCGATAATTGTTTTGGTTTCATACCGTGTATAAAATAGGTTAAAATAACCACCAAAACCATAATTCCTCCAGGTAAATATAAAGGAGAGAAACTTCCATTAATACCTTCTTGATTTAAAATATTTTTAAAATTGATGTTGATATATTTTAAAACACTACCAATTCCTAATTCAGGGATTCTACTTAAAACTAAAAGTATAGCAACTAATAAATAAGGAATCCATGCTTTTGTTAAAGACATTTTAGATGCTTTAATATCTTGGGTTAAAGTATCTACTTTATTTTGTAAGTTTCCTAACCATTCGGCAGGCCATAAAGAACTTTCAGGAAAATCCCACGGTTTTTTTGGTGTTAAAAAATTGTTTTTAGCTGCAAAAACTACAATTGGTAAACCAACTAAAGCACCAATAATAGATGGGAATTCAGCTCCTAAATAAACACCTGTTAAAGCGTAAGGAATGGTAAATGCCAATCCTGATAAAATAGCGAAAGGTAAAATTTCAAGCCCTTCTTTCCACGATTTGTTTTTTCCAAAAAAGCGGGTCATCATAACACACATAAATAACGGAATAAATGTTCCTACAATGGCATGTGTAATGGCTACTTCTGAAATAATAGTTTGTAAAAAAATATCCCAAGAACTTCCGTTTTCGGCTAATTGCTGTCCTATTGTTTGATGATCTAAACCACCTTTAACACCAATTAAAACAGGTGTTCCTACTGCTCCAAAAGAAACAGGCGTACTTTGAATCATCATTCCAATAGTTATGGCCGCCATTGCAGGAAACCCTAAACCTACTAAAAGCGGTGCGCATATTGCCGCAGGAGTTCCAAAACCTGAAGCACCTTCTATAAAACAGCCAAATAACCAAGCAATGATAATTACTTGAATTCGTCTGTCGGGGCTTACGTTAATAAAACCTTCTCGAATAGCTTTTATGGCGCCTGAGTTTTTAAGAGTGTTTAAAAGTAAAATAGCACCGAAAACAATCCAAAGGATAGAGGCGGTGTAAATTAAACCCTGTAAGGTTGATGCAAAAATTCTTTCTACAGGAACTTGCCATGCAAATAAAGCGATTAATGCCACTAAAAGATAAATAATAGGCATGGTTTTTTTTGCAGACCAACGCAGACCAACTAATAAAATAGCAGAGACTAAAATTGGTGAAAAGGCTAATAATGCTTGTATAAAAATGCTGTCTTTGATAAAATCACCCATATATTAATGTTGTTTTATGTTTTTAATTAAAATAAAATTTGCGCCTGAAGTGTTACTAAATTAGTAGTTGTATTGGCAAAGTTATTATCTTTTTGATACTCGATAGAAAGCTTCGAATTATGCCCGCTTAAAAAAACATTTGCACCTATTTTCGTCGAATTATATTCGGTATTTTGCAAAGCATCGGCAGTTCTGTACGAATGTGCTACAAATGGCTGTACCCTAAATTTATTGTTTTTACTAGGGATTAAATAACCAACATGCCCATAAACCATGTTTCCAGAAGCATAAGGACCAAAATTATAGTTGCTACCGTAATCGTTATTTTGATATTGCGCATAAGCAGATATCGCGCCATTATAAAGTGGTGCGTCATAGTAAGCATCTACTGAAAAAATGTTAACATCATGCCCAATATTGCTATTCGCCGCATTTTTAGAAACAACTCCATTAGGGTGTGCAAAAAATCCTGCACCGATATTAAATACTTTTTTTGTCCCAAGATAAGTTCCTGTCATGTATGGAAGCAACGATTTTTCTTGGTCAAGAAAATTATAGTCAAAATACCCCGAAAAAGTTTTACCGGCATCTCTTGAACCTAATACTTTATTGCCTTGATATCTGATGGAATTTGCGACTAATTCGGCTTTATCTAAGGTAGAAATATTGGCTTCGTTAACACTAAAACGATAGTTAACCCTGTCAAAAGAACCTTTAATAAAAACACCTAATTGCCTAGCAAACTGATCGGAAAGACCAACGGTAGCCCATGATGAACGGTTGTTCGATAAGGTAACCATATTGGTTGACGATTGATTGTTTAGCCTTGAAATTCCGTTGTAATAATGAAGCCCACCACCTAAGTATAAATGTTCTCCAAATAGTTTGTACTGAAGGTAGGCATCATGAAGAAATAATTGAGATGATTCGCCTTTTCCAACAGGGCTTAATCTCTTATTGTTAAGTGAGTTAAGCCCTAGGTGAAACAGTACTAGAAAATCTTTGTTAATTTGTGAAAACGCAATTAATCGAGCCCTTCGTAATTGAAAAGAGGTTTTAGAAACATCACTAGGTACGTCATTATTGTATTTGGCTTGAACTTGTAAGAAGCTGATAAATCGTAAATATTTATCGCCTTTTTGGTCAAATTTAATTTTAAATCCTCCTTTATAATCTGGAGATATTTGCCCGAAACTAATTCCTATTGAAAGTAGTAGTAAGGCTATTGTAGCCTTGTTTTTTTTTATTTTTAACATATTTGTAAAAATAACATTTTTTTATAATATTTGAAAGAAATTCAAGAGATTATGAATGATACAATACTACCCATTGATTGGAAAAATGTTTTAAAGCTAGAATTCGAAAAAACATATTTTAAAGGTTTATCTAATTTTATTGATAAAGAATTTAATGAAAATACTTGTTATCCTAAAAAAGAAAATATTTTCTCAGCATTTAATTATTGTTCTTTTGATGATTTAAAAGTGGTTATTATTGGTCAAGACCCATATCATGGAGTTGGTCAGGCAAACGGTTTATCTTTTTCTGTAAACGATGGTATAAAGCATCCGCCATCATTAGTAAATATTTTTAAAGAAATTGAAACAGATTTACAAGTTTCATATCCTATTTCTGGCGATTTATCTCGTTGGGCAAAACAAGGAGTTTTATTATTAAATGCAACTTTAACAGTTAGAGAAGGCGAGGCAGGAAGTCATCAAAAACAAGGCTGGGAACAATTTACTGATGCCGTTATTCAAAAAATATCCGAAGAAAAAACAGGCGTAGTATTTTTACTTTGGGGTAAATTTGCCGAAAAAAAAGGAAGTGTTATCGATACTCAAAAACATACCATTTTTAAAGCACCGCATCCATCACCATTAGGTGCTTGGCGAGGTTGGTTTGGTAGTAAGCACTTTTCAAAAACCAATGAATTTTTGAAAAGTGAAAACTTAAAACCGATTAAATGGTAGCTGTTACAGGTAAAATAGTTTGATTATAATAAGGTGAAATAATAGTATCTAAAATATCTTCAGTTACATCAGGATAATTAACTTTAATATTTTGTTTAGTATCAACCCAAGTAATAATTTTAGAAAGTTGTTTTTTATTGAAAGTTTTCAAAACAGGTATCCCCATTTTTTTTAAAGAAAGTGCATTACATTGTTGTTCATATTGGTTTTTCATAGGGATTACCAATAGCTTTTTTTGAAGAAATAAAGTTTCGGCAGGGGTTTCAAACCCAGCACCACACATAACTCCTTTACAAGAACTGATGCTTTTAATAAAACTATCACCATTTATTGGTTTGATAATAATATTTTTTTTAATAATATTTTTTTTGGTGTGTTTAGAGAAAACTTCCCATTTAATATTTTCAATTTTAGAAAGTACTTTTATTATTTTTTTATCACCATAAGCAGGTAAGTAAACAGTGTAATGTCCTTTATTGGTAATAGGTGTATTTCTTATTTTTTTACGAATTATTGGTGTAAAAATATCAGAAGAATATGCTTTAAAGTGAAAACCAAATTTTGTTTTTATAGGAGCATAGTATTTCAAAATTAAACGTTCAAAACGTAATGTTCCAAATTTTGGTGAGCTTTTATCTGAAACAGCACTTTGATGACTTAATGATATAATATTGCTTTTTTTTATTTTTGATGCCCAAGCAGTAATCGGTTCAAAATCATTAATAATTAAATCATATTCATCTAAAGGAACATTTTTAATTTCTTTAAATAAATTTTTAATTTTAGCTTTTTTTATGGTTTCCCAAATATCAATTCCTCCTTTTTTTCCAAAGATAAAACTCAGCCCATAATATTTGTATTTTACTTCAAAAGGGAGTGCTAATTCACTTTGATATCCACTAATTAATATATCAACATCAGCTCTTTGTTTTAGGTAAGGTATAATTTCAATAGCTCTACTTGCGTGTCCGTTTCCTGTGCCTTGAAAAGCATATAATATTTTCATAAGAGTTTAGTTTTTTATATTAAATTCGTGTAAAAGGTCTTCAAAAAGTTTACTATTACTACTTTCTGCTGTTATAAATTCTTCATTATTTTCAATAACTTCATTGTTAATTTTTTGAGCTATTTCATCTTTTTCATATTCGTATAACGACCATTTTTTATTTGTGTATTCTAAGGCTGTTAGGTTTTCAACCCAATCACCAGAGTTTAAGTAGGTAGTTTCTCCGCTTTCATTTCTAATTATTTTCATTTCAGGTTGATGTATATGACCGCATACTACATAATCATATCCATTAGAAATAGCAATATCAGAAGCGGTAGTTTCAAAATTATTGATAAATTTCACAGCCCCTTTAACACTGTTTTTTATCTTTTTAGAAAAAGATAATTTTCCGTAACCTAGTTTTTGACTAAACCAGTTTACAGCAATATTTATCAGAATTAAAGTATCATAACCAATACTACCAAGTTTTGCTAACCATTTAGAGTGTTGCATGGTTACATCAAAAACATCACCATGAAAAAACCAACCTTTTTTACCATCAATATTTAATATTACTTTATTTACAATTTCAAAATTACCAAGACTAAAACCTTTGAATTTACGAAGCATTTCATCGTGATTACCAGTTATGTAATATACTTTAGTATTTGAGGTAATGTAAGACATTAGTTGCTTTATTATTTTCATATGAGATTTAGGAAAATAACTTTTCTTAAACTGCCAAATATCAATAATATCGCCATTTAAAATTAAAATTTTTGGTTCTACAGATTTTAAATAACTATGAAGTTCTTTAGCTTTACATCCATAAGTACCTAAGTGAACATCAGAAATAACAACAATATCTAATTTTCGTTTCTTGTTTTTTATCATTTTAAAAAGTATCCTAATGTATTTATACAAACATACTTTTCAAATGTGTTTTAATCTTAAGCAAATTGTGAAGTATTCGCAGTCAAATCTTTAAACAAAGGTAAACGCTGTGTATTATTAATGTAAATATTTAGAATGTAAAAAAGACGTAAAAACATGGTTTTAGCCAAGTATTTACGTCTTTTAAAGTGTGTATTAAAGGTTATTTATTTTTGATAAACCACCCATTTCCCTGATTCTAATAAAGGGATTGCTTGTTTGTATTTTAATTCTTTTTCTTCGCCAGACATCACATTTTTGATGGTAACTTTTTCGTTACGCCCAACCTTTGGCTCTTCACGAACAATTGTTTCAACAACTTGTTGTTCTTGAGTTTGCTGATTACGAGCATTACTCATGGCTTGTTGCGAAGAGTTTTGAACCTCGTCTTTATGGGTGTCAAATTGCTGAATTTCTTGTTGTTCAGGAGCTTCCGATACCTGATCGGCGTCTTGGCTTGGCAAATGTCCTTTAAATAAGAAAGATAAGACTTCTTTATTAATGACATCAACAGTAGCTTGAAATAATTCAAAAGCTTCAAATTTGTACACTAATAAAGGATCTTTCTGTTCGTAGGTTGCATTTTGAACGGTTTGTTTTAATTCGTCCATTTTACGTAAATGATCTTTCCAGTTTTCATCAATAATAGATAACGTGATGTTCTTTTCAAAGTCGTTTACTAATGATTTTCCTTCCGATTCATAAGCTTGTTTTAAATTGGTAACTACCTGTACTGTTTTAGCGCCGTCGGTAAAAGGAACTACAATACGTTCATAGCGATCTCCTTCGGTTTCAAAAACATTTTTAATAACAGGAAAAGCAGTATGTGCATGTCTTTCGGTATCATTTTTATAATGAGCAGAAACAATAACGTATAATTTATCTGTTAATTCTTCTTCTGTGAATTTTTTAAATTCATCTTCAGTAAAAGGTGAAGTCATTGCAGAGAAACGAATTAATTCAAACTCAAAGTTTTTATAATTATTACTCGCTTTATTTTGCTTTACAATTGAATTACAAGTATCATAAATCATATTTGCAATGTCAATTTGTAAACGCTGACCATCTAAGGCATGACGACGACGTTTGTAAATAAACTCACGTTGTGCGTTCATAATATCATCATACTCTAATAAACGCTTACGAATACCAAAATTGTTTTCTTCAACTTTCTTTTGCGCTCTTTCAATAGATTTTGAAATCATAGAATGTTGAATTACTTCCCCATCTTTTAATCCCATTCTGTCCATCATTTTGGCAATTCTGTCAGAACCAAATAAACGCATTAAATTGTCATCTAAAGCAACATAAAATTGTGACGAACCAACATCTCCCTGACGACCCGCACGCCCACGTAACTGACGGTCAACACGACGAGAATCATGACGTTCTGTACCAACAATAGCTAAACCACCATTATCTTTTACTTCTTTCGATAATTTAATATCGGTACCACGACCTGCCATATTTGTAGCAATGGTTACAATCCCAGGTTTTCCAGCTTCAGCAACAACATCAGCTTCACGTTTGTGTAATTTTGCATTTAATATATTATGCGGAATTTTACGCATTTGTAACATTCTACCTAATAATTCTGATATTTCTACGGATGTTGTTCCAATAAGTACTGGACGACCTGCGTTCGATAGTTTTACAACATCTTCAATAACAGCATTGTATTTTTCACGAGTAGTTTTGTAAACTAAATCGTCTTTATCATCTCTTTGGATAGGTCTGTTGGTAGGGATTTCAACAACATCTAATTTATAAATTTCCCAAAATTCACCCGATTCTGTAATCGCCGTACCTGTCATTCCAGATAATTTGCGATACATTCTAAAGTAATTTTGTAAAGTAACCGTTGCAAAAGTTTGCGTAGCATCTTCAATGTTTACGTTTTCTTTT
This sequence comes from Tenacibaculum dicentrarchi, assembly GCF_964036635.1. Classification (NCBI taxonomy): domain Bacteria; kingdom Pseudomonadati; phylum Bacteroidota; class Flavobacteriia; order Flavobacteriales; family Flavobacteriaceae; genus Tenacibaculum; species Tenacibaculum dicentrarchi. The sequence continues at coordinate 1,824,757 of NZ_OZ038524.1, read as the reverse complement.
GCTTCTAATGCTTGGTGTAATCCATCTGAGTAACGACGCCCGTCCATAATACGACCTGTTTGCTCATCAACAATCATTACTTTGTTGTCCATAACCACATATTCCACATCTTTTTCAAAAACAGTATATGCTTTTAAAAGTTGATTCATAGTATGAATACGCTCACTTTTTACGCTAAAATCACGGTATAATTCTTCTTTTTTGTTTGCTTTATCTTCAGGGCTATCTTGACTATTGTCTATTTGACCAACAATAACACTAATATCTGGTAAAACGAAAAAGGTATTATTTTGTGTTTTTTCTGATAAAAGATTAATTCCTTTATCAGTTAAATCAATTTGATTATTTTTTTCTTCAACAGTAAACCATAATTCGTTATCTACCTCAGGCATTAACTTATTATTGTCTTGCATATAAAAGTTTTCTGTTTTTTGAAGAATTTGTTTAACTCCTTCAGTAGATAAAAACTTAATTAATGCTTTGTTTTTAGGAAGACCTCTGTAAACTCTAAATAATAAGAAACCACCTTCTTTTTCATCACCAGCTTTTAATAATTTTTTAGCTTCTGCTAAAACTCCTACTAAATATTTGTTTTGTAGAGAAACTAAATCAGCAACTAAAGGTTTTAATTCGTTAAATTCATGACGGTCTCCTTGTGCTACAGGACCTGAAATAATTAAAGGTGTACGAGCATCATCAATTAAAACAGAATCTACTTCATCAATAATAGCATAATTTGGCGCTCTTTGAACTAAATCATCTTTTGATGAAGCCATGTTATCACGTAAATAATCGAAACCAAATTCATTATTTGTTCCGTAGGTAATATCGGCGTTATAAGCATTTCTACGTTCTTCTGAATTTGGCTGATGAAAATCAACACAGTCAGTAGATAATCCGTGGAATTCAAAAATTGGAGCCATCCAAGCTCTATCACGTTTTGCTAAATAGTCGTTTACAGTTACTACGTGTACTCCGTTACCAGTTAAGGCGTTTAAGTAAACAGGTAGAGTAGATACTAAGGTTTTCCCTTCACCAGTCATCATTTCGGCAATTTTACCTTGATGTAAAACAGAACCACCAATTAATTGTACGTCATAATGTACCATGTCCCAGGCAACTTCTTTACCAGCGGCATCCCATGAACTAGCCCAGTTTGCTTTGTCATTATCTAAAGTAACATGTGCTCTTGTAGCAGATAATTCTCTATCGAAAGCAGATGCGGTAACTTCAATAGCATCATTTTCGGTAAAACGTTTTGCCGTTTCTTTAACTAAAGCAAAAGCTTCCGGCATAATTTCTAGTAAAACAGCTTCCGATTTTTCGTATGCTTGGTCTTTTAGCTTGTCAATTTGAGAATATATTTCTTCTTGACGGTCAATATCAGCAGTTAAAGCTTCTTTTTCTAGAGTAGCGATTGTATCTGTAAAAGATTTTGTTGCTTCTTTAATTTTTGATTTAAATTCGATAGTCTTTGTTCGCAACCCATCGTTGGATAAACTATTGAATGATTTTTCAAAGTATTGTACTTTCTGAACAATTGGTTGTAAAAGTTTTAAGTCTTTTTGTTGTTTATCACCAACAAAAATTTTAAGAATCGAATTTAAAACGCTCATTTTTAAAATATTATTAGGTAGCTTTTTAACGTTTGGTTAATAGAGCTAGTTATATGTTTATATTTAAAGTAGGTATTAGTATGTAAAAAAAAAACCTCTTAATAGAGGCTTTTTTTGGGTCGGTATTCTTAGTATTCCTCTTCGTTCCAAAGATAATCTTCTTCGGTCGGATAGTCAGGCCAAATTTCAATTATTGAGTCGTAAGAATCACCTTCGTCTTCAATATCTTGTAAGTTTTCAACCACTTCTAAAGGCGCTCCGGTACGAATAGCATAATCAATTAATTCGTCTTTCGTTGCAGGCCAAGGTGCATCTGCTAAATAAGAAGCTAGTTCAAGTGTCCAATACATTTTTTATCTGTTTAAGTAAGATTATCACAAACATAAATTTTTATTTGTAATAAGCCAAGTGTTTTTTTATAGTTTTTCAGGAGTCCATTTAACCTCCGTGATGTTTAAATTTTGGTTCAATTTTCGTGCCACTACAAATAAATAGTCAGAAAGTCGGTTTAAATAACGTAAAATATTGCTATCAACTGTTTCCTGAGCGTTTAAAGCTACCACAAAACGTTCCGCTCTACGACAAACACAGCGAGCTATATGACAAAATGACACAGTTTCGTGCCCGCCAGGCAATATGAAATGAGTCATTTGTGGTAAATGAGTATTCATGGTATCAATTTCATCTTCTAAAAAAGCAATAGAAGTATCTGTTATTTTATAAATATTTAAGCGCTCTTTACCATTTTTTAAGGTTTCTTTTTCAGGGGGTGTGGCAAGCATTGCGCCTAGGGTAAATAAATCGCCTTGAATTTTAAGCAAGCTTTTTTTGATGGTTTTATCGGTTGTCTTATCGCCAATTAAGCCGATATAAGAATTTAATTCGTCAACCGTTCCGTAGCTTTCAATACGCAAATGGTGTTTAGGTACACGTGTTCCTCCAAATAAAGCTGTGCTGCCTTTGTCGCCAGTTTTAGTGTATATTTTCATAAATAGTAGTGGTTTTTATGTGGTTTGTAAACTTAATGCTTCTAAAATATAGTCAGGGCAGCGCATTGGTTTTTTTGTTTTCATATTGATAAAAGCCAAAACAGTACTTCCTGTGCAAATTAATTGCTTGTTTTGATTGGTAATTTCATATTCAAATTCAATTTTAACAGCGGGTGTTTTTTTAATACTTGTTGTAATAATTAATTCGTCGTCATACAGTGCCGATTTTTTAAAATTACACAATAATGAAATAACAGGTAACATAACGCCATTCTCTTCCATAAATTTATAAGTAACTCCTGAAGAGCGTAATAGTTCGGTACGACCTATTTCAAAATACTGTGCATAATTACCATAATATACAACGCCCATCTGATCTGTTTCGGCATAACGAACACGAACTGTGGTTTTATTTTTTTTCAAAGTGTGTTTTGTTTTAAATTTACACGAACGTTACGTATAAAATAATTAAGAAGCAATAGGTACTGAATTTTTTTATCCTAAATTTTATTCACATTTTTGCACTCTCGTACCAAGGCGAAATCCTCTTAGCCCTTACAAAAGAATAAAAATTAACAACTAAAATTGTTTTTAACCCAAATAAATGACTAAAACTGCTGATTCAGTTTGGAAGGAATGCTTATCTTTTATAAAAGATAACATTAAACACCAAGCATATAAAACTTGGTTTGAGCCAATTAAACCTGTTAAATTAGCTGAAGAAGCTCTTACAGTTCAAGTGCCTAGTAAATTTTTTTACGAATGGCTAGAAGAGCATTATATTAAGTTATTAAGAGTTGCTTTGGTTAAAGAATTAGGGGCCGATGCTAGGTTAATTTATGATGTACGTTTAGAAAACACCTATAGTAGTAACAGTCCTCAAATAGTTAAAATACCGAGTTCAAATCGGAAAGCGGTAAAATCGCCGAAAACTACTGTACCGACAGAGTCTAAAAGAGAGTTGAAAAATCCTTTTGTGATTCCTGGTTTACAAAAAGTTAAAATAGAGTCGCAATTAAACCCAAACTATAATTTTATTAATTATATAGAAGGTGATGCTAACAGATTAGCTCGTTCGGCGGGTATGGCAGTAGCAAATAAACCTGGAGGAACGTCGTTTAACCCCTTATTGGTTTACGGTCCTGTTGGGTTAGGAAAAACACATTTAGTACAAGCAATTGGGGTTGAGGTAAAAGATAAATATCCTGATAAAACCGTTTTATATATTTCTTCGGAAAAATTTACCCAGCAATTTATTGATTCGGTAAAGTCGAACACTAGAAATGACTTTATTCATTTTTATGAAATGGTCGATGTATTAATTATTGATGATATTCAGTTTCTATCTGGTAAAACAGGTACACAAGAAGTATTTTTTCATATTTTTAATCATTTGCATCAAAATGGAAAACAGGTAATTTTAACTTCGGATAAAGCCCCTGTAGATATGCAAGATATTGAATTGCGTTTATTGTCTCGTTTTAAATGGGGATTATCAGCCGAATTACAAGCACCTTCTTTTGAAACTCGTGTTTCAATACTTCATAATAAATTGTATCAAGATGGTGTTGAAATGCCTGAAGATGTAATTGAATATATCGCCAAAAATGTAAAGGCGAATGTTCGTGAATTAGAAGGGGTTATTATTTCTATGATTGCCCAAGCATCATTTAATAAAAGAGATTTTACTGTTAGCTTAGCAAGGGAAATTGTCGATAAATTTGTAAAAACAACCCAGCGAGAAATTTCAATTGATTATATTCAAAGAGTTGTAGCTAAATATTTTGATATGGATGTAGCTATGTTACAGTCTAAAACACGTAAAAGACACATTGTTCAGGCGCGTCAATTAGCCATGTTTTTTGCAAAGCGTTTAACAAAGTTATCATTAGCGAGTATTGGAAGTCAAATAGGTAAAAGAGACCATGCTACGGTATTACACGCCTGTAAAACTGTTGATAATTTAACAGAAACAGATAAGAAATTTAAAAAATACGTAGAGGAATTAACCGCTAAATTAACTTTTTAATAAAGCGATTCAGGTTAAAATATTTCTTCAAAATAGGCAATTTAAAAAAGACAAAATGAAAGGTAAATTATATTTAATACCAACAACATTAGGAGATACAGAGCCTTTAGAGGTAATGCCGATTTCTGTTAAAAAAGTAATAGAGCATCTTGATTTTTTTATTGTAGAAAATGAAAAATCAGCAAGAGGGTTTATTAAAAAGATTACGCCTAATAAATCGCAACCTTCTTTAGAGTTATTATTGTTAGACAAATATTCGAATGATATTGAAACACAAAATTATTTAGATGTTTGTGAAAAAGGTATTTCTATTGGATTATTATCAGATGCGGGTGTTCCTGCGGTTGCCGATCCGGGTGCAATGATTGTAAAATTAGCACACGAAAAAGGCATTCAGGTAGTACCTTTAGTTGGTCCTTCATCTATTTTAATGGCAATGATGGGTTCAGGAATGAATGGTCAGAGCTTTGCTTTTAATGGGTATTTACCTATTGATAAATCAGATAGAAAACGTGCAATTAAAGATTTAGAAAAGCTTTCTAGTGTTAAAAATCAATCACAAATTTTTATAGAAACGCCGTATCGAAATGAAAAAATGTTAGATGATTTAAGAAATGTTTTATCGGCAGATACACGTGTTTGTGTTGCCTGCGATATTACACTTCCTTCAGAGTATATAAAAACCTTTACCGTTAAAGAATGGAAGCATATAAAAACAGATTTGCATAAACGCCCAACTATTTTTATTATTCATAAATAGTAAGGTATAAATTATATATAAAAAAGACAGCTATTAAAGCTGTCTTTTTTAGTTGATATAGATTTTTGTAAGATGATGTTAAACACTAGCCTTTTTATTGGCGTTAATAGTTGATACATCATAGCCTGCAAATTTTTTGATATAAGATTTAATAGAGGTTCCAAAGGCATCTTTAAATTGAAAATGACCATTTGATCGTAAATATTTTTTAACGTTACCAGCCCCACCTAAATGCGCTGCTGCTAAAATACCAGATTCGGTAATTTTAGTACCGTTTATGGTTTTTCCAACACTTCGTTTAATATCTTTTCTTAAAATCCATTTATTTACTTTACAGTAAGCGACAAATGCTTTTTCTTGTAATTCAGGTGTTTTAAGAAAATTCGTAGTATTGTAAATTTGAAATCTTTTTAAGGTTGATTTTCCAAATTGGTATTTACCTAAGTAGCCCAATTTATTTACAACTCTGTATTTTCCTTGCGATTCTTTAAAAGCTACTGCTTCTTTAAAACCAACAAAGTTTCTTAATAAAAAAGGAACGTTAATTTCTTTAATAGAAGGCACGATTCTTTTTGGTATGTTTGTTGTTTTTTCGTTTTCAAATTTCGGGCTTGTAAAACTAGCTAGTAGTGCAAATCCTATAAATGTAAATCCTAAATACTTGATAATTAGTTATCTTTCTATTTTGCGGTTGCAAATGTACATTAATTTCACGAAACTAAAACTAAATTTTTTGTTATATTATTTATCGTGTTTTTTATATGGAAACAGCAAATGAGTGTTTTATAAAATAAAAACAGGCTGCTAAAAGCAACCTGTTTTGTATTTGTAATAAAAAATAATGTTTGTATTAAGTTTATTATAAAACTATTTTTTTATTGATAGTTCCTAATTCTGAAATTATTTTTACTAAATAAACCCCTGCAGCTGCTTTTGGTAAAGTAACAGTTGCTGTATTTTTTGAAATAATATCTGTTGAAAATATTTGTTTTCCTTGTATCGAATAGATAATTACACTCGCTTTTTTAGCTTGTAAACCATTAACTGTTAGTGTTGTTTTAGATGATTTGTAAACAGTTAACTCGCTAAAATTAGCAGGTGTTTGAATACTAGCATCTAATTCTTTAGAGCTTGTATGAAGGTAAAACTGCCCAACTTGGCTCGCATCAGTTGTTAAGGTTACGGTATAATTTTCTTTACCTAAATTGGTAAATGTATTGTTTTGTTTATCTTCTAAATAAATACTTATATTTTCAGGTAAATTCATTGATTCTGCTGAAAAAACCATCTTTTTTCCTGCCTTAGCCTTTAATCCGATAGGGACGATAGTGTTTTCTAAATCGTTTATAGGTAACGATTGAACCGCATAATTTTTACCGTTAGTATTACTTACTAATTGTGAGTAAAGGGCGTAATTAGTAGTTGTTCCTCCAAAAACAGAACCGTCATAACCATTATCAAAACCTTTGGTAACACCATTAAGGTAGTATAATTTAGTAGATTTTACCGTATTATTTTGATTTTCACGAACACTTAAATTGATTTGAGTTTTTGCCTGTCGTTGAAAAGTTGCTGATTGATGACTTTGATTTTCTTTGCTAAAAGTTACTTGAGTATTGGCATTAGCACTTACAAAAAATCCTTGTCCTGGTGCTATTTGATAATTTGCATCAGCAGCACCTAATTTTAAATCATAGCTATTGGTGTTTTGATTCCAAAGCCAAATAGTAGCTTCTGATAAAACAGTTCCTGTAGCGTTGTCTTTAAAGAAATCACCAAGTTTTACATACGAAGTATAAGGGTTTCCGATTAAATTAAAACTATTTGCACCTTTTGTGATACTATAATTAACGGCTGTTGAATTGATACTTCCTGTAAAAACTAAATTAGCAGCATTTTTTAACTTAACAGAATATCCCTGTCCAGAAGTAATATTTCCTTTGCTTGTGTTTGATAAATAATTCCAAGCTGTTCCGTTATTTTTATAAGGAGCAAGCCCAATATTAGTTCCTGTTCCTGAAGCAAAAGTATTATTCTGATTTAATCTTTCAATAGTTTCATATTTTAAAGGCGATGCAACTAAATACCAATTGTCTGTAGGTAAATTTCTCGTATAAGTAACCGTTCCTGTTAATGCGGCATTGGCAATTAAAGTTGCTCCTGAAGCAATTGTAAGCGTTTTTACTTCGGTCGCTGTTGAAATTACAGGGTAGTTTGTTAATCCTGCAGGAATAATTACATCGTCATAATTTGTTGGAACAGTATTTGTATCCCAATTTTTAGCTTCTGCAAAATCGGTATTTGTACTTCCTGTCCAAGTAATTGTAGTTGCTTCAACACCTACAATTACTGAATAATCTTCAACTTCACCAAAATAAGTATCATTTCCACAAGCGAAAACTTCTTTATCATACCCGTAACGTACTCGCATTCTTGTAGCCCCTAAACTCGCATTTGAAGGTACTGTTACACTTCCTATTTTAAAGGCACCTCTATGTGCAAAAATTTCTTCTTTTTCATCATCAAAATCACCATCTTGATTCCAGTCAATCCAAGCTTTTATACTATTTTTTTCCCAAGTAGAAATTTCTGTTTTAATGGCAATAGAATATGTTTTGTTTAAATTTACTTCTGCGGCATATGATGTATAATCAGAATACCTTTCATCATTATAAATAAGATCTTCATGGTCTAAATTACTGAATTTAACCCTTTGTATTCCAGTTCCTTTTGAATCAAAACTTGTACTGCAATAAGTAGTGCTACTTTTAGCATGAACTTTTATAAAATTATTTTTGGTTCTTATATTGTTACCACTTTTTGCACTTTTAACAGTTAAGGTTACCGCATGAGTTCCTGGAGTATCATAAACTACCGTAGGGTTTTTTTCAGTACTTGTACTAGGTGTTCCTCCAGGAAAAGACCAGGTATATGAATTGATATATCCTGTAGATTCATTGGTAAATTGAATAGTTCCGCCAACAATTGTTGATGGTAAATTGCTTGAAAAATCAGCAATAGGAGCATCGCTTACAGTGGCATCTCTTAAAGAACCTGTAATAACAAAGGTTGCATTAGAACCTGATACCTCTTTGTAATATCCGCCGATATAATCAAAATTATTAACTGTTGGGCTTGATTTTAATTGGGTCATTAAATCGTTTAATTCTGTTTCAAACTGCCCAGAATTTAAACTTCCTGTTACTTTAAATCGTCTAATCGAAGTAGAGGCGTCTAAGGTTACAGTAACATCTTTTGCCGTAATTGCTTCAAATTCGGTTTCAATATCAGCAATATTTCCTACGACAAAAAAGTCATCAACTTCCCAGGGGGTACGAACTTCCCACCAATTATTTTCATCAATAACTACGTTATTTAAGTAAGCTAAAAAATTTCTTTCTAATTGCCAGCTTGATTCTAATCGATTAATTTCAGTATCAAAAGCAGTAATATCATCGGCTCTAACAAGGTTGATAAGTTTTCTAGCAGTATTGATATCATTTTTAAACCAATATGACCATAACATATTTCCATATCTATAAAATTTAAAACCACCAGCATAACTAGCGTTTAAAACTTCCTTTACAGTCATATACTCACTAGCACCTTCGTTTTTTACATTAGAACCTTGGCTTTCTCTAATTCTAACACCGTCATTATCGGTACTACCTGCAAAATGTTCAGCCATCCCTTCTTCAAACCAAATTAAACGTCCATCTTTATAAAATTCAGTTGAACCCCAAAAACCGTTTGCAATATAGCGCCCTTGTAAATAATGTACATATTCATGTCTGAATAGTTCCTCTAAGCTAAAAGTACTTTCTGCAAAAGTTCTTTGGTAGGTGTAAAAAGTAGCACCTCTTTCAATGTACATTCCACCGTTATTGGTCGCTAAGCCGTTTAAAATTGTTTGCCAGTCATGATAATCTTTCATCGTACCGTACACCACCATATTTAAGTTTAAATTAGGGTCACCAGTAACAGGTTCATCTGTGGCTAAGGCTCTAAAAAACTGTGTTTGTACTTGTTTCGAAGCGTAGTATAATTCTTGAACTGTTTTATAGTCTAACGGAGTTCTTACTTTTAAGCGTCCATCGTCAAAGGTAAAGGTATTAGGAAAAAGCATTGCTTCAACTTCGGCTGTTATGTCGTCCATATTTACACATAAGTTGTATTTCGCACAATTTCCTGATTCATTGATAGATTTTATTGATTTGTACCAGTTAGGCGTTAATCGCTCATAACTTTGTGCAATTTCAGCAATAAAAGGCTCTGTTTGATCTTTTAAAACATCTGAACTATCAGCAGTTCTGGTCATTTCTCCAATGGCGTTATTTACCATTAAAGCTAAATCGTCATTTTCAGTTCTTAATTCTTTATCCGTAGCTAAATTTGACAATAATTGTAAAAATTCAGGATCATTATTAAGCGATGCTTCATAAGCAACATCTACAGGTTGCATCCCTCTAAACATTAAAAAGAATATTCTGTTGTATGCAGTAATATATTTTGTTAGCATTTGTTGGTCGTTAACAACAGCTCGCCAGTTGTCTTTTTCAGTTAAATTACGGATGGCTGTTTTGATAACATCTAACACAAAATCTTTATCTCTTAAACCATCGTAATCACACATTATTAAAAATTCATCTAAAACACCTAAACCGTATTCTGTGGTATCCCATAAACGAGCGTTTGTAGAAAGGTATTTAACGGCAAGTTTATAGGCACTTTTAGCCTCTGTATTTAGTGTTACTTCTGTTTGAAAAAATTCATGATAACTTGCACAGTGTAAGTAGGTAACTAAACCAAACATCCCACTTGATTCTGTACCATCATAAGAGGCTGACATATTATATACAGCATCGGCAACTGCTTTTATATTGGTACTAGAAAATAAAGATCCACCGTATTGACCGTAGTCAAAAAGGGGTCTTAAATTGGTATCGTAATCGGTGGTTTCTTTTAGTTTAGCAACTAAGTTTGCGCCGCTATAAGATGCCCAACCAACAAATGTATCAGGAGAATTTGCTCTAGCCATTTTATTTGAGCTAGTATGTTTGCTATGATCTTTATGATTATATCCTTTAGTACATGCGACTGTTTCTTTTACTTTTGATGTAGGAAGTGCAGGTGCTGCCTGTTGGCTAAACCCGTAAGAATAGCACAATACTAGTAGGGCTAAAAATTTTTTTTGAAGATTTTTTTTAGAAGAAATCATAAATTGAAAGGTATTTTAAAGAGTATTGATAAAAGGTATTTTATTTTGATGTAAATTTAGTTTTAATATAATATTAACATTAGTACAATATTAGCTATATGTAATATTAAATTGTTTTTTTGCTATAAAAACGCAATAAAAACAGCTTATTTTGATTGATTGTTAATAAAATAGCGTTTAGTTTTAGGATTTTAATATTTTTTTAAAATAAAACACCCTGAAATGACTTAAAGCATTTCAGGGTGTTTTGGGTATATGTAATTTTTATTTAATGTTTTGCTAACGTATAATTTGCGTTTGCAATTTTTTAGAAAAAAGATGAAGGTTCAATATCTAGTACTTTACAAATATTTAAAAAGCGATATAAATCTAACTTAGCTTTTCCTGTTTCTAGCTTGTAATACGCATTTTGACTCAGCCCAATTTTTTCTCCAAAGTCCCATTGAGATAAGCCTGTTTTTAAGCGTTCTTTTTTTAATTTATTTAAAATTAAACTCATTTTAGTTTCTATTGAGCTTTTCATGTTTTTTTTATTTTAATTCAAAGTAAAGGTATTATTATTAGAATAGCTTTTCCGATTAAGGGTTAACCCTTAATCGGAAAAGGAGTTAGATTATTCAGTTATAATGATTCTAATTAAATAGCTTTGTGGCACATTGCAATGTAGTCAGCAATCTTATGGTTGAATATAAATAATTCATAAGTTAAGTAAATATTTTATTAAATTTTAAATTATGAAAAAAGTATTGTTAACAGCACTATTTTTAGGTGCTTTTGTATCAGCGAATGCTGTAGGTTTAGAAAAAATAGATGATAAAAACATTAAATTATCTAAAACATTAAATTTTATTGAAAAAGAGACTAAAACTACTTTATTTGTTAGTTATAATGACATTAGTGGAGACTGTAGTATTCTTATTAAGAATAATAAAACAGGGCAAACGGTATTTAAAAAGGTGCTAAAGACAGAAACGGCGAAAGATTGTCGAAAACTACTGTCTGATTTATTAAATAAATTAGATAAATAATAATTAACGCTAGAGATTTTACATGTTAAAAAGATGTAAAATCTCTTTTATAATAAAAAAATGAAATTTATATTACTATTATTTATACCTCTACTGGGGTTTTCACAACAAAATAAGATAACTATCGAGTATGATTTTTACGATAATTATAGGTATCAAGAAACAATAGGAGTATTAAACTGTGATAATGAAACAGCTATATTTAAAACTTTTTTAGACAGATTAAATACCGGTGGGAAATCAGCATCAAATTCATCAGGTGAAATTACTATTGGTGGCGATAGAATTGATATTTATAGAGTAACCAATAAAAAAAACAATACACTTATTAGCTATGATATTAGAAAAGATGATATCTATGAAATAACTGAAGAGGTTCCAAAAATGGATTGGAAAATAGCACATACAGAAACAAAAAAAATTGCAAATTATAATTGTAGTAAAGCTACAGTTAGTTTTAGGGGAAGAAATTATACTGCTTGGTACACGATACAATTACCTTTTTCTTTTGGTCCATGGAAATTTAATGGATTGCCAGGTTTAATCTTAGAAATATCTGATATAACAAATACTTTTAAATGGAGGGCAAGTAAAATTAAATACCCTACAAATACAATTTTAAAAGTACCCTATGAAAAAGGGTATTATTCTTTCGGTAAAGTTAAACAAGGAGATTATTTATTAATATTTTCTTCGTTGGCTTATAAAAAATTAATAGTTGATGTACTTGTTGATAAAACACAAGAAAGGATAGCTAAAAATGTTATTCTTCAAGACAATAAAATAACATTATAGGAATTACAGCAAATGCCGACTATTATTTTACGTTTATTAACTCAATTTTAAAACTAAAAACAGGCTATGTTAAAAGTGACTATAAAAACACTATTAACAATGCTCGTTTAAGAGAGATAATAACAAAAAATTATAATTACGGTTTCGAGTTGCGCTCGAGTTTTAGAGGTTTGTTTAATTATCACTTAGGAACAACATGGAAAAATATTCAGATAAAAACTATAAAGAATAATTCGTTTCTAGATACTATAAGCTTTGTCGATATGTTCTTTATATTTAACGATATATTTAATTCTAAAATAAAATTATCGAATTATTCCTTTGGAAACTTAAAAGTAAACAACAACTATACTTTTCTAGATTTTCAAAGCACTTATACCGTGCTTAAAGATAAATTAACACTAAATTTAGTAGCGAAAAATTTATTGAATAAGAAACAATTTATAAATTCGAATATAAGCGATATCGGAAGCTCAACAACAGCTTATAATTTATTACCAAGAACTATATTAATAGGCTTGGAATATCGATTTTAAAAAACTACCTATTTATTCCTCGTTTACTAATCCAACGTTGATATTTAAACGCATTTCTGTTGTGTTGCGCTAATGAATTTGCAAAATCATGAAAACCAATTTTTGTAACACTCGCACACATATAATAGTAATTATGTTTTTTGTAATTTAAAACCGCATCAATCGCCGAAACATCAGGCATCGCAATTAAAGTAGGCGGTAAGCCCGTATTTTTATACGTATTATAAGCCGATTCAATTTCTAAATCTTTAGTTAAAACACGTTTTACGACAAAATCGTCTCCTTTTAGCTGTTTGATGCAATAAATTATCGTAGGATCGGCTTGTAATGGCCAACCATCTCTTAACCTGTTTAAATACAACCCAGCCACAATTGGGCGTTCACTTTTTTGCGCAGTTTCTTTTTGAACTATTGATGCCAAGGTACTCACTTCTTTTTTTGATAAGTTTAATTTTTTCGCTTTTTCTAATCTTGATGAGTTCCAAAAACGCTTGTATTCACGCAATATTTTATTGCGAAATTTTTCAGCAGATGTATTCCAATAAAATTCATAGCTGTTAGGAATGTACATTGCTAAGGCATTTTTTTGATTAAAATTATTTTCTGATAAAAAAGTAGCATCTGTCATTGCGTTTACTAAAGAAACCGAGTCAGCTTCAATTTGTTGGGCAATTCTTCCAGCTAATTTTTCTAAGGAATCTTGGTTGTTAAAAGACAGTTTTATCGGTGTTTGATTTCCGCTTCTAAGTAAATTTACAAGATTGTTTAAATTCATGCCTTTTTTCAGCTGATATTTTCCACCTTTAGGTTTTGTAAACTTTTTGATGTTGGCAACCCAAATAAAATGTTGAGGTTTGGCAATATAAGTAGCAAGCTGTTTTTTTACATCTTCAAAAGTATCGGTATTTTTTATATAAATAGCCCCATTTTTAGTAATTGCTTTTGCGTAAATTTTCTGATAAAGATTAAAACCAATAAATCCACCGATTAAAAATATCGAGGCGATAATTCCGTATATTATTTTTTTTTTCATAGTTGTTTTTGATAAAATTATTTCTGAAATTATATATGAATTAATTGAAATAAAATTTCGTCTTTATAAGTTCCGTTAGTAAAAATCCACTCTTTTTTGATGCCGATTTGTTTAAAATTATGTTTTGTAAACAGCCGAATACTATTTTTGTTATCCGCAGTAATATTTGCATATAATTGATGCAATTGCAAATGTGTAAAACAATAGTTTATTAATAGTTTTAGTGCTTCAAAGGCAAGTCCTTTTTTTTGATACTTCGGATGAATTAAAATACCGACACCCGCTCTTTTATGCTGCGGATTAAAATCAAAAAGATCAATCATTCCGATAGCTTCTTTTTTATCTTCACTTTTAGTACTTACTTCAATAACCAACCGCAATTGCTTTGCCTGATAAATATCTAAATGTGCATTTTCGAGATATTGTTTTAAAATAAATCGTGAAAATGGCGCTTGTGTGTGGCTAACTTCCCAAAAAGACTCGTTGTTTTCTATAGCAAAAAGAAAGGCTAAATCTTCGGGTTCGATGGCTCTTAAATTTAGAACATCGCCTTTTAAAGTTGTCATTTTAAATTAAATTTTAATTGCTCCTTTAAAAACCAATTCGGCTTTTCCTTTTAAGAAAATATCGGTATAATTTCCGTCTTTTTCATTAAAACTAACTTCTAATAAACCACCTTGAACAGGTAAGCTAATTATATTATCTGTAGTTTTTTTGGTAGCGTGCATAGCAATGGCAACAGCCGTAACACCTGTTCCGCAAGCTAAGGTTTCATCTTCTACACCTTTTTCGTAGGTTCGAACTCTAAAAGTATTCTTGTTTATTTGCTGTACAAAATTTACGTTAGTTCCTTGAGCTCCGTAGTCGTTATATCTGATTTTTTTACCATTTTCAAAAACAGGGTAATTGTCTAAATTATCGACTAACTCAACATGATGTTGCGTACCAGTATTGGCAAAAACAGCATGTTGTTTGATAATAATTTCATTTACATTTATCATCTGTAAAGAAACGATACCGTTATTTATTTGGGCATAATGTTCGCCATCAAAAGCGGTAAAAGTTGTTTCTGTATCAATAATACCTAATTCTTTGGCAAAAGCGACTGCACAGCGTCCGCCATTTCCACACATGGTTTGGCTTGCATCGGCATTAAAATAAAACATTTTAAAATCGGTGATAGCATCATTTTCTAGAAGAATAACACCATCGGCACCAACACCAAAATGTCGATGACATAGTTTGCTAATTAATTTTGCATCGTTTTTAGGGAAATTCTCGTTTCGATTATCGATAATAACAAAATCGTTTCCTGTTCCTTGGTATTTGTAAAATTGTAAATTCATAGAAAGCAAATATACATATTTTATCAACTAAATAGAAGTGTTAAATACAGGTTAAACTCCGTTAAAATGACGTTAAACAGATTTGTTGCAGTTGTTTAAATCTTATCTTTGGTATAAACATTATACGCATAAAAAAGATGATAAAAACACTTAAAACCTTAGGGATAGCAGTAATAGGCGGTGTAATAACACTTGCAGGCTATAAAATAGTACTTGAACAGCAGTTAATAAATACTGCCGAAAATAAAATTGAAAATCAAGCAGAAGCTTTACAAACAACGCCTGTAAATTATATGCCAACAGTGGTTAATTCAATAGCAGCTCCAACCGATTTTACTCAGGCAGCATCAAAAACGGTACATGCTGTGGTGCATGTTAAAAATACGGCGGTAAGAACACAACGCAATCCGTATGCGCAACTTTTTGGAAGAAATGAAACACAAAAATATCAGCAAGTAGGAACGGGTAGCGGGGTTATTATTTCGCCAGATGGCTATATTATTACCAATAATCATGTAATAGCAGGTGCTACAGATATTGAAATTACCCTAAATAATCGAAAAAAATTAAAAGCAGTTTTAATTGGTGCCGATAAAAGCAATGACATCGCCTTGCTAAAAGTTGAAACGGATGAAGCGTTACCTAATTTAGCTTTCGGAAATTCCGATAATGCCAAAATAGGCGAGTGGGTTTTAGCCGTTGGTAATCCATATAATTTAACATCGACTGTAACGGCAGGAATTGTAAGCGCCAAAGGGCGTGATTTAGACGGAAATAAAAATATTGAAGCTTTTATTCAAACCGATGCGGCTGTAAACCCAGGAAATAGTGGAGGAGCTTTGGTAAACACTCGTGGTGAATTAATTGGAATTAATACGGCAATTTCATCAAAAACAGGTTCTTTTATAGGGTATTCGTTTGCTGTACCTTCTAATATTGCTAAAAAGGTGGTAGATGATTTATTAGAATTCGGAATTGTACAACAGGCAATATTAGGCATCAGTATTGATGCAACTGTTAAAGATATTGAAGGCGTAAAAATAGGCGCAATTACAAATAATAGTGAGGCTAAAAAAGCAGGTTTGCAACAGGGCGATATTATCACCAAAGTAAATGCTGTTAAAATAGCGAAGTTTTCTGATTTAAAAGGACAATTAACGGCAAAACGACCAGGGGAATATGTGAGTGTAACCGTACTTAGAAATGACAAGGTTTTAACTAAAAATGTAAAATTAGGTAAAAAAGATACTTTTACATCGCTTTCTTTTGGGGTGCAGCTAAAGGATTTAACATCCGAAGAAAAAAAGAAATACAAGCTAAAAAGTGGGGCGAAAATAACAAGGACAAATAATAAAGGATTTCAATATTATAAAGTAGGCGAAGGGTATATTTTAACAAAAATAAACGGAAAAGAGGTGCAGGGAGCTTCGCAGGCGGTTTCAATATTAGATACCTATACAGGCGAAGCGCAAATGTATTTAGAGTTATTAAGCCCTAGTGGAAAAATTGAACGCTATCGTTTTTAAAAGATGTTTTTATTTTATAAAACCCTAAGTAAGCCATTTGAAATTCTTATTTTTGTAGGAAATTTTTTTAAAATTTAGTTAACACACAACTATGTCAACAATAACAAATTACGAAAAAGAAGTAGTAGATCAAGCGCAAGTAAGACGTGCTACCGTTGAATTTATTAATATCGTGAACGATTTATGGTACGATAAATCAATCGAATTAGTTTTATTTAGAAATCCTTTAGTAGATAAAAGAGCGAGTGAGGTTTTAAACTTAATCGACTATGCTAAAGAGTTTGTAGCAAAGCCAATTTCAATTAACGATGCTCTAGAAATAGCAAAAGCAATACAAAATATTGAATTACCAGCATCAAAATTAGATATCGGTAAATTAGCGTACGAATATCATTTACAAGATGATGCGACTACTGATAAATTATCTTTTGTAAAAAATAAATTAAAAGATGCAACAAAAGCATCAGAAATTGCACCAAAGGATGTTGTTTTATACGGTTTTGGACGTATCGGACGTTTATTAGCACGTGAGTTAATGAGCAAAATGGGTAAAGGTTCTCAGTTAAGATTAAGAGCTGTTGTTACTCGTGGCGAAATTAACGAAGCAGTTTTACAAAAAAGAGCGTCGTTATTAAGTATCGATTCTGTTCACGGAGATTTCTTAGGAACTGTTGAGGTAGATACCGATAACAATGCCTTAATTATCAATGGAACTACCGTATATATGATTTCTGCTGGGAAACCAGAAGATATCGATTATACTGCTTACGGAATTAACGATGCCTTAATTATTGATAACACAGGAGCGTTTAAAGATAAAGAAGCATTAAGCCGTCATTTAACTCCAAAAGGAGCTAGTAAGGTATTATTAACTGCACCAGGAAAAGGAATTCCTAATATTGTTCACGGTGTAAATCACGAAGAAAATAATCCTGATGTTGTTGATATTTTCTCAGCAGCTTCATGTACTACCAATGCAATTACACCTGTTTTAAAAGTTTTAGAAGATAACTTCGGAATTAAAAAAGGACACTTAGAAACGATTCATGCGTATACGAATGATCAGAACTTAGTAGATAATATGCACGGTAAATACCGTAGAGGTAGAGCAGCAGCTTTAAACATGGTAATTACTGAAACAGGTGCAGGAAAAGCAGTTGCAAAAGCATTACCAGCTTTAGAAGGTAAATTAACTTCGAACGCAATTCGTGTACCAGTTCCTAATGGTTCGTTAGCTATTTTAAACTTACAATTAAATACTACAACAACTGTTGATGCGGTAAATGCTATTATGAAGCAATATGCTTTAGAGGGTAATTTAGTAGAGCAAATTCAATATTCAATGAATAACGAATTAGTTTCTTCGGATATTGTTGGAACTACAGCTCCTTCAATTTTTGATAGTAAAGCAACCATCGCTGATGGCGATACAATTGTTATCTATGTATGGTACGATAACGAATACGGATATTCGCACCAAGTAATGCGTTTAGCAAAACATATTGCTAAAGTTCGTAGATTTACTTATTATTAATGGTTTATATTAATAAATAATAAAAAAACCGAAACTTTTGTTTCGGTTTTTTAGTTTAAAATACTCTTGTAAATATACTTTGTAAATTGTAAAACCATGAATATTCAACAAACAATACAAGCGCTTCGCGATGAACTAAACCAGCATAATTATAATTATTATGTGTTAGATAATGCCACTATTTCAGATTATGATTTTGATATCAAACTAAAAAAATTAGCTAATTTAGAATCCGAGCATCCACAGTATTTTGATGCCAATTCACCAACTCAAAGAGTAGGCGGAGAAATTACCAAAAACTTTGATACTGTTACCCATAAAAACAGAATGTATTCTTTAGATAATTCTTATTCAAAAGATGATTTATTAGACTGGGAAAAGCGACTTCAAAAAATGCTAGGAACGGATGAAATAGAGTATACCTGTGAGTTAAAATATGATGGGGCATCTATCAATTTAACTTTTGAAAATGGTAAATTTATAAAAGCAGTAACCCGTGGCGATGGTTTTCAAGGAGATGAGGTAACGGCTAATATTCGTACTATAAAATCAATTCCGTTGCAGGTAAATAAAAGTTTTTTAAGCGATTTTGAAATGCGTGGAGAAATTATTTTACCGCTTGAAGGATTTCATAAAATGAACCAAGAACGCCTTAAAAATGATGAAGAACCGTATAAAAACCCACGAAATACCGCAAGTGGAAGTTTAAAATTACAAGATAGCGCTGCCGTTTCAAAGCGTCCGTTAGATTGTTTGTTATATCAAGTTGTAACAGAAGATAGAACCTATAAAACACATTTTGAAATTTTAGAAAATGCTAGAAATATTGGCTTTAAAGTGCCTAAAACTATTACGTTAGTAAATTCTATTGATGCGGTTTTTGAATTTATCAATCATTGGGATATCGAACGTCATAATTTGCCTTACGAAACCGATGGCATTGTTGTAAAAGTAAATAATTTACAGCAACAAGAAGAACTAGGATACACCTCAAAAGCCCCACGTTGGGCAATTGCCTATAAGTTTAAAGCTGAGCAAGTATCTACAGTTTTACATGAAATTAGCTATCAAGTTGGGCGAACAGGAGCTATTACACCTGTCGCAAATTTAGAGCCTGTACAATTAGCGGGAACCATTGTAAAACGAGCATCATTACATAATGCCGATCAAATTGAAAAATTAGACATCAGAATAAACGATACTGTTTTTGTAGAAAAAGGCGGGGAAATTATCCCGAAAATTATAGCCGTTGATTTATCTAAAAGACCAGCTGATTCTGAGCCTACAAAATACGCAACCAATTGCCCTGAATGCGATACTGAATTGGTAAGAAGCGAAGGCGATGCCAAACATTATTGCCCAAATGAATTTGGTTGTGCGCCACAAATAACGGGGAGAATCCAGCATTTTATCAGCAGAAAAGCCATGGATATTGATGGTTTAGGCGGTGAAACGGTTGATTTATTACGTAAAGAAGGCTTAATTAAAAATTATGCCGACTTATACGATTTGAAAATCGAACAGATTATTCCGTTAGAAAGAATGGCAGAAAAATCAGCACAAAATATAATTGCAGGAATTGAGAAATCAAAAGAAATTCCATTTGAAAAAGTATTATTTGCTTTAGGAATTCGATTTGTTGGTGAAACAGTAGCTAAAAAACTAGCAAAACATTTTAAATCTATTGATAAATTAATGACTGCCGATTTAGAAACACTAATTTCCGTAGATGAAATTGGTGATAGAATTGCAGAAAGTATTACCGAGTTTTCAAATGATGTAGGAAATATTGAATTAATTAACAGGTTAAAATTACACGGCGTACAATTAGAAGTTTCTGCGGAAAGTTTAGAAAATCAAACCGATAAACTTGCCGAAAAAGTATTTGTTGTTTCTGGTGTTTTTCATCAGATGACAAGAAACGAACTTAAAAAAGCCATTGAAGATAACGGTGGAAAAGTAAGTAGTTCAATATCTAAAAAAACAAGTTTTATTGTTGCTGGCGATAACATGGGACCGAGTAAATTAGCGAAAGCCGAAAGTTTAGGTATATCGATAATTTCAGAACAGGAATTTATTGATATGATTGGGTAGAGGTAGAATTATATTTTAAATAAGAAGGGGAGAATTCCCTTTCTTATTTAAAATATATGTTTGCTAGGCTTTTTTGATGAGATATATATATAATGATTACTAGTTTTGGAGGTAGTTTTATTTAATTATCATAGAGCAAATTAGAAGGCTTATTTGAGTAATAATTAATATCTAAAGCAATTTTAATGAAGGTTTTGTGGTTTCTGCGAT
Source organism: Tenacibaculum dicentrarchi (assembly GCF_964036635.1). NCBI lineage: Bacteria > Pseudomonadati > Bacteroidota > Flavobacteriia > Flavobacteriales > Flavobacteriaceae > Tenacibaculum > Tenacibaculum dicentrarchi. Next base: position 1,804,043 of record NZ_OZ038524.1, on the reverse strand, counting down.
AAAATCATTAAACTTGTTTGTCAAAAAATCAGATAAATTTAAATTTTCATCTTGAAAATCAATTTCATCAAGTTTTATTTTATTAAATCCAAAGTTAATAATCTTACGTTGTAATTTAGACGTATCATTGTCATTTTTTGTTAACTGCAATATTTTTGCTTTTAAAATTGCTTTATCGGTAAGTTCTTTTTTCCACCCTTCTTTTTCTGTTAATTTTTTAGTTACATTTTCTACTTTTGAAGAAATATAATTTCCCGCTTTTCCTTCCCATAATAGATATATTGCATTTTGAATTGAAATTTTATTTGCAATTATAAAATAGATAGCAATAAAAACTGGAGATCCAAAAATAAGTAGAAAAGTAAAGATATTTGTTGTTAGTAGTCCTGTAAATAAACCTATAATACTTCCATGACCACCACCTGATAACCCAATATTTCCATATAAAGCGATAAGAAATGTTATTAAGGTTACTATATTTCCTAATGAAAAAATAAAAATCCATTTAAGAGCTGTTTTACCACTTATCTTTACTGCTATTTTAATATTTTCTTTCATTGTTTTTTAACAAATCTAATTGATTTAAAACTATTACAGTTAATATAATTATAAATTGTTGTAATTTCCCTTAAAATTAGAACTAAACAAATGAGAATAAAAATAGTATCAATTATTTTTTTAATAATTGCAATTTTAGATGTTTATGCAGTAATTACACAAAATAAAAGTTTAGAATTTTTTTGTAAACCTTTATTGATGCCAAGTTTAGTTGTATTATATTTAGTAAGTATAAAAAAAGATGGAAAAGCTAATTTATGGCTGTTTTCAGCATTGTTTTTTTCTTTTTTGGGTGATGTATTTTTATTAGATAAAACAAATTATTTTGTATTCGGATTAGGCTCTTTTTTAGTTGCACACATTATGTATATAAAAATGACCGCAAATTTTTTAAGGAAAACAGCCGTTGTAAAAATTGTAAAATCAGCAATTATTTTTGTAGCTTTATTTGTAAGTGTTTTTTTGTTGATAAAAGATAATTTAGGCGAAATGTTAGTGCCTGTATTAGTTTATGGAACGGCAATTTCAGGTTTTGGAACTTGTACTTTGTTAAATTACCAGCAAGAAAAATCAATAAAAAACACGGTATTGTTATTAGGTGCAATTTTATTTATTGCTTCAGATAGTTGTATTGCTTTAAATAATTTTTACAACCCAAAGCATTTTTTTGATATCACTATAATTATACTCTATGTATTGGCGCAATTTTTAATTGTAAAAGCAATACTGTTTCGAAAATAGTGGTTTTTATGGTTGTATTATTGTCTTTATTCCAAATCATCATCTTCTATTCTGTCAATTAAGGTATCTATTTCTTTAATTGTAGCTTTTCTTTTTTCTTTTGCTTTCAGTATTATTTCAGTCGTGTTATTAGGGTTTGTAATCTGAATATTATAATAATCAATTAATGTTTTGAGTGCATTTAATTTCGATGCAGTTTTCATTTGTTCTACTTGCTCAATCAATGCTTTTTCTGAATTTTTTTGTGCTTTAGCTCTTTTTTTTAATTCTAGTCTATTTAAGCCAATTTCATTCCGCTGCAATTCTAAATCTTGTTTTTGTAATACGATTGTATAAATTAATCCTGCAAAAGCTAATCCAGAAAATAACGCATTTACTGCACCAAATAAATCACCAAAACTACCTCTGTTAGACCAATTGTCAAGCCCAAAAAATATTAAAATTGTTGAGGCACTCCAAATAATTATAACTAAAAAAATCATCTTGGTTAAGAGTCCAACATTAGCTTTATGCTCGTTCATTTGTTATGTTTTTTGAAATTAATAATTATTTTATATGATTTTCATTAGTGATATTGGCTTCTTTTTTGGTTTCTTTGGTAATATTTTTAATACTTTTTAAAATAAAAATATTGTTAGGTAACGTTATTTCTCCCGATTCTTTTGTTTGAAGTGTTATAAAAAATAAACCAATATTAATAACTCTCCCTTCAATCACATAGTCTTTAGCTTCTAAAATAACGATAGAATCATTTAACTTTACAGGATGATTAAAAAATAAGATTATACTAGACGTTATATTAGAAAGCAAAGACCATTGTGCGAAAAATGCAACTCCAACAAATGTAAGTACTGAACCTATAAACACTGCTAAATCAGATTGTTTTACTCCCCAAATTAGTGAAATAAAAATAAGAAAAATTAAAGATAAAATTATGTTAATAATTTTCTTAATTATCATTCCTCTTGAGCTATGAATAAATTTATCTGAAAGTGTTTTATTGATAATTTTTATAGCATTTTTTCTTAGAAAAAAATACAATATGATGGTAATAACAGATTCAAGGATTTTTATATAATATATTTTCATTTACAGGTATGTTCTTAAATAATAGATTCTGAGTATTTTATTTATGTTTTAATTAAAATATAAATAAAATTAATAAATATACATTTTTTTATTAACAACTTTCTTGTTATCTCTTTAATAGATTGTTTTTATTAAGGAAACTCTTATTTTTTTAGATGATTCTATAAAACCAATTTCAGTACTAGAATTAACGTATCTAAAAGACTATTTTTGCAAAACAAAACAAACACAAATGGAATTTACCCAATTATCTGATTTAAAAAAAATTGTAGATCAACAAGCTGTTAAGAAAAGAATAGTATTGTGTTCTGCGGCAGATGAACATGCTTTAGAGGCTATAAAAAATGCTTATGAAAAAGGAATTATTACGCCAGTATTAGTAGCTAAAAAAGAAGACCTTTTAGCTTGTGCTAAAAATTTAAATTTTGATTTAACAGATATTGAGTGTCATTTTGAACGTGACTTACCTGCTATTATTAAAAAATCAATATCTATGGTTACTGCTAAAAAAGCAGATATTTTAATGAAAGGTAAATTATCTACGGCAGAACTTTTATCAGGTGTACTTAATAAAGAATGGGGATTAAAAACAAGAAAATTCTTATCGCATTACGCAATTTTTGAAATTCCAGAATACCACAAACTTTTAGGAATTACAGATGTTGCTTTTAATATTGCTCCTGGGCTAAAAGAAAAAGTTGCAATCGTAAAAAATGCCGTAAATTTTTCTAAGCGTATAGGAGTTATTAACCCAAAAATTGCCGCTGTTGCCGCTGTTGAAATGGTAAACGAAAAAATGTCTGCAACTACCGATGCAGCTTTACTGTCTATTATGCAACGCCGTGGACAAATTAAAGACTGTTTAATTGATGGACCTCTTTCTTTTGACAACGCTATTAGTTTTGAAAGTAAAAAATCAAAAGGATTAGAAGGTCCTGTAGCTGGAGATGCCGACATTATTTTAGTTCCTAACATCGAGGCAGGAAATATGTTGTATAAATCCTTTGTGTTTTTTGCAAATGCAAAATTATGTGGTATCGTATTAGGTGCGCCTTTTCCAATAGTATTAACCTCTAGAGCCGATTCTAAAGATACGAAATATAATAGTATTTTATTAGCTTCTGCTGCTTCTAATGAATAAAAAAATGAAAAACTATATTTTAGTAATAAACCCAGGATCTACTTCTACAAAAATTGGACTTTTTAACGGAGATATGCCTGTTTTTGAAGAAAATTTTCATCATAACCCCGAAGATTTACAAGAATTTTCAAGTATTTTAGACCAAGCTCCATATCGAAAAACCTTGATTTTAAATTTCTTAAAAAAACAAAACATAACGCCAAGCTCTTTAAAATTAGTGATGGCTAGAGGAGGCCTTTTAAAGCCTGTTGTTTCAGGAGTTTATCAGGTGAATAAAGCGATGCTTAACGATTTGGTGAATGCACCAAAGCAACACGCAAGTAATTTAGCCGCAATTATAGCGAATGATATTGCTACCGAAAACAGTATTAAAGCCTATATAGCAGATCCTGTAGTTGTCGATGAATTATGTGAATTAGCACGATTTACAGGACACCCAGAATTGAAAAGAATTTCTATTTTTCATGCTTTAAATCAAAAAGCAGTAGCTAGAAAATTTGCTGAAAAAAATGCTAAAAAATATGATAACCTAAACCTTATTATAGTACATATGGGAGGGGGAATAACTGTTGGTGCACATCAAAAAGGAAAAGTTATTGATGTAAATCAAGGTTTTGATGGTGAAGGCCCTTTTTCTCCTGAACGTACAGGAACATTACCTACGGGCGATTTAATTAAGCTTGCAATGAGCGGTAAATATACGCTAGAGCAAATGCAGCAATTCATTGTAGGAAAAGGAGGTGTAAACGCATATTTGGGAACTAACGACATGAGAATTGTTGAAAACAAAGCGCTTACAGATGATAATTATAAAATTGTTTTAGATGCGATGTGTTTTCAAATAGCAAAATACATTGGAGCGATGGCAACAGTGTTAAAAGGAGATGTAGACGCTATTTTATTAACCGGTGGAATTGCTTATAGCAAATACGTTACGGAACAATTAAAAGACTACACAAACTACATTGCAACTACAGAAATATATCCGGGTGAAGACGAATTAGAAGCACTTGCTTTTAATGGAAATCTAGTTTTAGAAAATGCGATAAACTTAAAAGTTTATAAATAGCTTTATAGGTTGAAATTTATACAAAACTAACTATCCTTGTTTTTTATAAATAAGGATAGTATTGTAAGTTATGAAGCCTTAAAAATCGATAAAACTGATCTCTACCGATGTTAATATTCTGATTAACCATGTCGTTTTTTAATTCCGTATAGAGTTTAATTCCTCCAGTTTTAGAACCTACAGTTTTACGATATTGTTGCACCATTTTAATTAGTTTCTTATCATTTAACTGTTTGTTTTCTTGTTTTTTAATTCTTTTGTAGAAGGCTTGTTTACTAATCCCAAAACACTGATAGAACCATTTTCTTTTAAAATGTTTTTCTTCTTTATTTCTATCTCTTTTGCTAATGTTTCGGGCAACGACTTTTTTGACATATCAACTCCAGTAATGATTTCCATATCGGCAATAACATCTTGCTGAAAGTCTTTTACAAACTCTAGTTCTTCAATTCGTTCCTTTAGTTTTTTAATTTCATCTAATTTACTCATACCATTATTTTGTTGAGCTAAGATACTATATTTTCTAATCCAATATGAAATAGTAGTTCTAGGAACATCATATTTTTTGGAGGCAAAGTTTGTAGAGATTTGACCATTTTGAATTTGGTCAACGATGAATAATTTGAGTTCTAATGTTACTTTTTCGTACGTTTTTTTTCGCCAGGGTTGTTTTTGTAATTTCATAAGTGACTATCAATAATTGATGAATTTTTAGTCAAGCTATTTCAGTAAAATTCTTCTATTCCATTAATTACAACGTTGTTGTATAAGATTAGTTGCGTGTTTCAAGCACTAAAGTTAGTAAATAAAACACAGATTTAAAGTCTGCGAGAACTTTTCTAAATAAGCTAAAACCAGCAATTAATTTTATACGGTGTTGGTAGCCGTTTTTTTTATTCCGAAATTGTTATAATGAAAACTTGACTTTAAACAATACTTGTGTAGGTCTTAAAATAAAATTAGATTCCAAATAACTAAAATTATTAATATTTACAGTTCTGTAATTTTCTGTGTTAAAAATATTATTCCATTGAATCTCAAAATCAATGTTTTTCTTTTTCCAAGTATAGCGATAAACTAAATCTGCAAATAAATTTTTAGTATTTTCAGAGAATAAATTATTCTTGATAAGTTCAGTTTTTAAACTTAAGTATTGATTTTCTTTTGGGTAAATGTTAATATTGAATTTATGAAATTGTTGAGTTATTGTTTGATTTTTCTGTTCTTGGATTTGATTGTTTGAAAATTGAAAAGTAGATGTTAATTCTGTATTTAACGAATCAGTAATATCGATATCTACCTTTCCATTAAAACCCCAATTTTGATTAGAGATATCTGTTATATTAGAATTCAAAATTTGCTGAAAATATTGTAGACTATAATTGACACTCATCGTTATATTTGTGTTTATTGAACTAATATATTTGCTCAATTTCGTAGAAAAATTATGAGATTGTCTTTTATTGTCTTGTTCAATAGCTTGAAACTCAATTGCACCATTATTTAAAACTTGTGTATTGTAAAGTAAGTTATTATTTGTTGTCGTATTTGAATAAGTTAAGTTTAAAAATAAAGCATTAATAGGGTTTCTATAACCTATAAATGCAGAATAATTAATAGTTTGTTTTTCAGGTAAAGGTGCATCTATACGTTGTATGTTTCTATAATTTAGCAAGATGTAATTATAATATACTTGATTTATAGCCCCAAATTGATTGCTAAAACTGGCTGATGAAACAATACTCCAAAAATTAGTGATATCATAATTTAAAGAGAAGCGTGGTTCAAAAGTTAATCGATTGAGGTTTTGATTTCGCAATAAAGGTTTGTCTTCTAATTGGTAATTATGAAAATTAACTGGCGTTGTCAATTCCATTCTCCATTCATCTTTTTTATATTGTGTTTTTAAATTAAAATACAATTTGGCACGTCTCCAATCTAAATTGTTTTCAAAATTTGAGATTTGATTTGTGTTTGATGTTAAAATTTTACTTTTTAAATCTTGCTTTTCAAACTGAAAACCAACTTTAGGGCTAAAACTGAATTGTTTCCAACCTTTTGTGAAACCTAAAGACTTATTAGTGTAAAACGTATTAAGTTCAACGTTTTGAATAACTTTTTCATAAGCATTACCATTATTTAATAAGTCGTTAAACTGACCTGGGTGAATAATTAATGATTGTGGTGTTTTATTAAATCCTATATAAGAATTTAATGAAGCAATCTGTTTACCAATTGAGAATAGAGTTTTAAATTTATTTGATAGTTTAAAATATCTATTACTTAAACTTTGACCAATATTACTATTATTGAGTTGAATATTGCCTTGTTGATTATCCCAAAATCCTTGAAATTGTAAACTGTTTTTTAAAAAGTTTTTATTAGTATTCTTTTGAAGTGTTAGATTTGTTTCTAAAGTATTTATATAAAGTTGGTTATATTTCTGCTCAAATAAATTAATAGTGTCATTTGAAGTGAAAAATTGAGTATTTGTAATTCCGTTTTGTTGCTGATAATCATTAATATAAGAAACATTTAACCGCAATTTATAATCGTTTTTTAATTTTTGTAAATAATTATTTGTGATTAAATGAATGTTGTTATCTAACCAACGTTTTTCTGAAAAATTGGGTGTTTGAAGTTTTTGAATAGATAACCAATCTTGTTTTTCATTATTACTTTCAAATTGTTCTAATAAATCTTCAATTGTTAAAGTTTTTAATTGCGAAGCCACATCGTTTCCAGTATTATTAGATTGATAAGAACTTAACATTTGTTTTTTCTTTGAAAATAATATAGGCGTTACATTCACATCCCAAAGTAAAGGCGATAATCCATTACCAATTTCTGCTTGCCCCGTAAAAGTGTAACTATTTTTAAGTTTAATATTTATAGCTGATTGGTCAGAAAAAACTAAAGTATCCAACATCTTTATTGGTTGATGATTTTCTAAAACTTGAACTTTAGTAACTTCTTTATAAGGTAAGTTTTTATTTGCTAAATTATACTTACCTTCTAATAAATCCAACCCTTCAATATAATATTTATTAATAGGTTTACCCTGATACAAAATTTTTCCATTATCTAAAACTTGAATACCAGGCATATTTTTTAAAACATCTGCAATAGTTCTATCCTCTTGTTTAGAAAATGCACTTACAGAATAATTTATAGTATCGCCTTTACGAGTAATAGGTAAAGATTTTACAATAACTTCTTTTAATTCGGTTATTTCTTCTTCTAAAACAAAATTTAAAGTTTGAGTTTTATTTTCAATAATTTTGGAAACATTTTTAAAACCCATTGACCTAATTTTAAGTTGAATTTTTTCTGTTTTAGAATTTATTCTAATTGAAAATTCTCCTTTATTATTAGAAATACCATAGTTTAAAATAGTATTTAATAGCCTAATTGTTACACTAACACCAGAAACTGGTACACCTTCTATAGTTTTTAAATTACCATTAATTGTGCTTTGAGAAAAACTAAAAATTGAAAAAAGAAAAAATATACCAAAACTTATAAATAACTTCATTAATCAATAATTTCTATAGGGTTATATGGTATTTTTTTGAAATTTGCACTTCCTCTAATAGTTCCTGTAATAAAATTTTCAGGCTTTTCATAAAAATTTCTTTCAGCTTTAAAAAAGTTTTCTTTTGATGTTTCTATTGTATTTTTTTTAATTGACTTATAAATTTCTTTTTGTTTATTATCCACACCAATAGCTATAAAATGGAAGTTTTTTTTATCATCATACAACTCTAAAATTAAACCAGGTAAATTACCAAAAACATAAGGACCTAAATTAATTGGTACTTCTTCTGTATACCAAGCTATCCATTTTCTACCTCCATAATTTATAATTGCTTTTTTTACTTTATAATTTAAAATTGTTTTATTTCCTTTTACAAGCTGCCAATTTAAACTATTTTTTTTCTCTTTATACTCATAATTTTTTTTGTAAATTTTACTTTGAATTGTTAAGGAGTTATTTTTTAAATCTTTAAAAATATTTTTTTTAAACCCTATTTTCGCCCTTATAGCGAGTAACTTATTTAATTCAACTGCGCCTAAGTTTTTATAATAGCTAAATTTTTCTTCTATAGAATCTTTTTTTAAAGTATTAAAATCTACAAATTTTGACCAATTTTGACCAATTTGGAGTAAAGTTAAAGAAGACTTTGTTTTTTCTGTTTTTTTAGGGTTTGAAATATATGTATAATTATAATAAATGTTTTGTTTTGTTTGTTCTAATTTTTCTGCATTATATTCGATAGGAGGAAAACTCATATTACCCTTAATTTGAATTTGTCCAATAACGTTGCTCGTAAATAAACAGAAAAATAATACTTTTAAAATTTGTTTCATATTTAATAATTGTATTTGATTAAATGTGCGCAAAATTAATTTGCGCACAAAAAAATAATTAACATCTTCCATTTGAGAAATACCAAGCATCTTCTAATACTTGTTTAAACGTTTGATCATCTGTGCATAAGGAAAAGTTATTGTCGCATTCAACATTCACTTCTACCCAATTACCACAAACAAATTCCTCTGTAGTTGCACTTTCTTTAACATCTGTAGTTCCACTAAATGATGCTAATAAAAATGTTAATCCTAAAAATAAACTTTTCATAATTTTTCTTTTTTATGAAATTTTCCAACTTAAAAAAGTTGGTTTGGGAAATATTCCCGTTTTTGGTATTCATTCAATTCTACTATTTTGTTTACTTTCAATGTTCAAATCTCTTTAAGCGAGTGACTTTTATTTCCTCAATTTACAACCTTTCCTTTTTATAAACATTTAATTTTAACGCAATCTTGGATTCAATGTTCTAACGCAACAAAGCGTTGTTAATTTTTGATGGTACTAAGCTATGTTTTTTATTTCAATATCCATCATTTCTTTAGGAGTTTTGTACGCTATAATTTTCCGAGGTCTATTGTTTAATTTTTGTTGAATAATTTGTAGTTGATTTTCGCTAATTTCATTAAAATTAGTACCCTTAGGCAGATATCGTCTAATGAGTCCATTTGTGTTTTCATTGGTGCCTCTTTCCCATGAAGAATATGGATGTGCAAAGTAAATTTTCATACCTGTTTTTTGCGTTATTTTTTGATGCCTTGCCATTTCAATTCCGTTGTCATATGTCATTGATTTTTTATAAATAGGATTTAATTTATTCAATATTTTACTAAACTGATTGGCAACTTCCATCGCTTTTTTCGATTTTAGTTTGATGATTAAAGTGAACCTTGTTTTGCGTTCAACAATTGTTCCGATAGCACTTTTATGGTCTTTTCCAATGATTAAGTCCCCTTCCCAATGTCCAACTTCATCTCTAAGTTCAATATGCTTAGGTCTGTTGTCAATACTAACTTGATTGATTATTTTAGAGCCACCACCACGTTTTTTTTTATGAGGTCTCCGCCTTGTTTTTTTACGAACTAGAAGTTTTATTAATTTTTTATTTAAACTAGCTTGTGGTCTGGTGTAAATGTGTCTATAGATAGCTTCATGTGAAATAGACATTATTGGGTTTTTTGGATATAACTCTTTGAGTCTTCCTGAAATTTGTTCAGGAGTCCAGTTAGATAAAAGTCCTTTATAAACAAAAAATTTGAGTAGGGAATAGGTGCTTATTTTATCAAGGTTTCTTTTGTTCGCATAATCATCTTTAGCGTTCCAATGTGCTAATTCAGCATCATATTTATCTTCTTTATTTTGTACCCATTTAGAGACTTCTCTAAAGATTGTTGAACGTGCTCTTTTTAATGTTTTAGCGATATAAGATTTAGACTTTTTTTCATTTAAAAGAGTCTGAATAATAACTCTTTCTTTTAGAGTTAAACGTCTATGCTTTTTTATTTCCATTTTACAAATCTATAATTTTAGATTTGTTGCGTTAAGTTATTGAATGGAGCGGTTTTTTTTTAGCTTGCACCTAACGCCATGTGTATGTGGCGTATTTTTCCGCCAGGAAAATATGCGCTCATACACTTTGTTAACGTGCGTTTTTTCTTTTTTAATTAAAATACCGTTATAAAATCACACATTTTTCAGCGTTTTTATTCGGCGTTTAACTTGTCTAAATTTTCATATAAACTTACGCTAAAAAATCTAACATCGGGAATATTCCGAACATTTTTTCATTTTTATTTTCGATTGCGTAAACGAGCTAAAAAGTCCGCCATTTTCATTTCGGAATTATAAGCAAAATCTTACGTGATATTTGTCAAAATCTACTGTTTTACGATTCCGTTTCTATTGCGTAAACGAGCTAGAAAGTCGGCTATTTTCATTACAAACAGATTCACGCAATCTTTGTCAGGATTTTACTTTTCGAAAACGCTTAATTCCGTTAATATTCCGTGTAATTTTTGTATTATACTGATATAGGTTGACCTTTTTTAGGTTAATTTATATCGTTCAAACTATTTTTTTTTAGCCGTTTATAATGCAAAAAATAATTTGAACTAGCTTTGTTTTTAAATAGTTAGTTCGGGTAAATTTACATTATTTTTTCGATATGATTTATATTTTATATTCGGATTTAAATGTACTTCTGCGGGTTTTCTTAAATTTAGGCTAAAATGTGTTCTTAAATTATTGTATATATCTACGGCTTGTTTTGTGATTTCTTGAGCTATAGCTGTATTTTTGATTGTTTCTTTTAAAGCATATTCGTACTTTAAAGTTCTGTTTATTCTTTCAGCAATAGCATTTTTGTAGGGATCATATTTTTCGGTCATACTCATGATAATTCCATTACTTTCAGCAAACTCAGTGTATTTAGGATTACAATATTGGAATCCTCTGTCAGAATGATGTATAAGTTTTTCATGAGGATATTCTCTATTTTTAATAGCCATAGCGAGCGCATCTGTACAAAGTGATGTCTTCATGTGATTGTCGAGTTTATACCCCATAATTTTCTTGGAATAGGCATCCGTAACGATTGCTAAGTAGTTGTGTCCATTTTCAGTTTTGATGTATGTAATATCAGCTACCCAAAGTTGCTCTGGTCGAGTAGGAACGTGGTGTTTTACAATGTTTTTATATTTTCTAAAAAGATGTTTAGAATTTGTTGTTGTTACATAGTTTTTTCTTTTAGGAATAAGTAAGTTATGAAGCCTTAAAAATCGATAAAACTTATCTCTACCGATGTTAATATTCTGATTAACCATGTCGTTTTTTAATTCCGTATAGAGTTTAATTCCTCCAGTTTTAGAACCTACAGTTTTACGATATTGTTGCACCATTTTAATTAGTTTCTTATCATTTAACTGTTTGTTTTCTTGTTTTTTAATTCTTTTGTAGAAGGCTTGTTTACTAATCCCAAAACACTGATAGAACCATTCTCTTTTAAAATGTTTTTCTTCTTTATTTCTATCTCTTTTGCTAATGTTTCGGGCAACGACTTTTTTGACATATCAACTCCAGTAATGATTTCCATATCGGCAATAACATCTTGCTGAAAGTCTTTTACAAACTCCAGTTCTTCAATTCGTTCCTTTAGTTTTTTAATTTCATCTAATTTACTCATACCATTATTTTGTTGAGCTAAGATACTATATTTTCTAATCCAATATGAAATAGTAGTTCTAGGAACATCATATTTTTTGGAGGCAAAGTTTGTAGAGATTTGACCATTTTGAATTTGGTCAACGATGAATAATTTGAGTTCTAATGTTACTTTTTCGTACGTTTTTTTTCGCCAGGGTTGTTTTTGTAATTTCATAAGTGACTATCAGTAATTGATGAATTTTTAGTCAACCTATTTCAGTAAAGTTCAATTCCGCCGTTAAACATAACGTGATTGTATATGGTTTGTTGCGTGTTTCAAGTAACTAATTTAATAAATAATTACCGACCAAGAAAGTCCGAGAGGACTTTCGTAAGTAGGAGAGAAGCCAGCAATAAATTATATACGGTGTTGGCAAAAGTTATTCATCATTCAGTTCGAATTCTTTCGGAACTAATCTTGTCATTTCATAAACTCTAGATATTGGCATTGTTATTATAATTATAGGTATAAATAGTGGAAGTGTAATGAAAAAATAAACTTTCCACCAAAAACCTTTTAATTTATCTCCTAGTCGCCCTAAAGTTTTACCATAGACTAAATCAATCAAATAATCCTTTTTAATTTCTCCTTTCTGTATTTCTTTAACCCCTTTTATTGTTCCGTTTAATTCTAATTCACTACTTGAAGTTCCTGTGTGATATAATTCGATAACGACACCTTCATTAAAATGAAAATAGTCAAAATCTATCTTTAAAGAACTTTGAGATTTATTAAGGTTAAGACTGAAGTTGTTAGCAATCTTCTTTTGATAAATGATATTTGCATTTAGAATTTTATGATTTTTAGCAATATCAATTCTAATTTTATCTTTTGGTGCAATGTCTGAACTATCTATTGTCTCTTTCCCTTTGTTCCAAAGAGATAGTTTACTTACAGTTAAGTTGTTAATAACTTTTTCGTCATATAAAATTTTGACTTGCTCAATTTTTGAAACCTTTTCCTTTACAAGATTAAAGCTCTTAATTATATAAGTTGGCTTTTTTGATTTTTTGGACTTTAAATACAATAAATATGAAACAACAATACTTGAAATAGCGAGTAGTAAAAACACCAAATTTAACCATTGATTATTGTTCAAATATTCTGCTAACTCTTTAATTAATTCTTTCATTCTCTAATTTTTGCCAACGCCTAGTGTATGTGGCGTATTTTTCCGCCAGGAAAATATGCGCTCATACACTTTGTTAACGTGCGTTTTTTTCTTTTTTAATTAAAATACCGTTATAAAATCACATATTTTTCAGCGTTTTTATTCGGCATTTAACTTGTCTAAATTTTCATATAAACTTACGCTAAAAAATTTAACATCGGAAATATTCCGAACATTTTTTCATTTTTATTTTCGATTGCGTAAACGAGCTAAAAAGTCCGCCATTTTCATTTCGGAATTATAAGTAAAATCTTACGTAATATTTTTCAAAATCTGCTGTTTTACGATTCCGTTTCTATTGCGCAAAGGAGCTAGAAAGTCCGCTATTCTCATTACAAACAGATTCACGTAATCTTTGTCAGAATTTTACTTTTAGGAAACGCTTAATTACGTTAATATTCCGTGTAATTTGGCTTAATGCAGGTTAACGCCATGTGTATGTGGCGTATTTTTCCGCCAGGAAAATATGCGCTCATACACTTTGTTAACGTGCGTTTTTTCTGTTTTAATTAAAATACCGTTATAAAATCACATATTTTTCAGCGTTTTTATTCGGCGTTTAACTTGTCTAAATTTTGATATAAACTTACGTGAAAAAATCTAAAATCGGGAATATTCCGAACATTTTTTCATTTTTATTTTCGATTGCGTAAACGAGCTAAAAAGTCTACGGTTTTATTTCGGAATTATAAGCAAAATCTTACGTAATATTTTTCAAAATCTGCTGTTTTACGATTCCGTTTCTATTGCGTAAACGAGCTAGAAAGTCCGCTATTTTCATTACAAACAGATTCACGTAATCTTTGTCAGGATTTTACTTTTCGAAAACGCTTAATTACGTTAATATTCCGTGTAATTTGGCTTAATGCAGGTTAACGTTGTTGTATAAGATTAGTTGCGTGTTTTAAGTACCAAAGTTAGCAAATAAAACACAAATTTAAATTCCGCGAGGACTTACGTAAATTGGCTAAAACCAGCAATTAATTTTATACGGTGTTGTGCGTTCGTATTTATTTTTCCTTTGTTAAGTCGTAATCTTCTGAATTTTCACTTTTTCCAAATGCGTTTTCAATATATGTATTTGGGTCAATAAGAAAAGACTCTTCGTCAATGTATGATATGTAAGAAGCAGTTGATTCAGTAACTATTTTACACGTTTCACAAGAGTAAACTTTCGGTTCTTGGTTAAATCTATTTTTATTTATAATGTCATATACTAATGCTGTTGAATAAGAAGATGAACGACAGCCGTCATTTTGTTGGCTAATTGTCTTAAACCAATCATACCTGCCATTAACTTTTTGTATGACAGCAACAATTCCGTTTGTTTGTGAAGTTCTTCCTTTTCGAGTAATGTTTTTTAAACAATATTCAATTTCCCAATCAATCCACTTACTTTTCTTAATGTTTGGCGATATTATGACTATAGTAACAGAAGTATTGTACATTTTATCTTTTAAATCCTTTTTAATATTTTCGGTAGAAGTGTCAGTTAAATCCGCAGATTCGGAAGTTTCTCCTTGGTAATAAGTAGCATCTTCTCCAAGGCTTTCAAGAATTTCGTCTCTTAAATTTTGAGCCTCACTATATTTATATGAGATGAATGTTTTTCTTGCCATAGATTTATTTTTTTTTGAGTTTATTAATTTTAATTGGTTTTGATATTTCTTTAATTTTTAAAGTGTCAGAAGAAATTATTGTTGCATTAACATCAATTGGATTTATATTGAAATTTTTTGAATTAGTTATTGTTGCATTTATATTCAAAGGTTTTGCTTCTTCAGTTTTATTTAAAGTTTTTAGACCGTAAAAAGTTATAAGAGTTAATAGAATTAAAACTAAATAAAACCATCTAATTGTATAAGAACCAATAACTGAAATCCAATTATTCCTTTTCAGTTCTTTAAATTGAACAAAATTCATTGAATAATCTGTGACTGAATATTCTTTAGCGGTTATTGTTGGGTCATTATCTAAAACTTTCCTTATTTTCTTTTTCAGTTGCTCTTTAGGTATTTTTATTTTATTTCCTTTTGCTACACAAGAGTATAATGATACAAAACACCTTTCATTTGCAAGAAACATTGAATCTAAAATCCAAAACATTATTATAGGCCCAATTGCTATGAAACATAAATAAGGTTCTTTAATTGTTCCTGTAAGAGCAAATATTGCAGAAGTAATTGTAATTGCCCAACCCTTAATTTTAAAAGAATTCGAATTATGTCTATTTATAACTCCTTGAATAAATTCTAAATGTTTTTCGTTTATAGCACTCATTTTGTTGGTTTGGTTATATGACGCACAACGCCATGTGTATGTGGCGTATTTTTCCGCCAGGAAAATATGCGCTCATACACTTTGTTAACGTGCGTTTTTTCTTTTTTAATTAAAATACCGTTATAAAATCACATATTTTTCAGCATTTTTATTCGGTGTTTAACTTGTCTAAATTTTCATATAAACTTACGCTAAAAAATCTAACATCGGGAATATTCCGAACATTTTTTCATTTTTATTTTCTATTGCGTAAACGAGCTAAAAAGTCCGCCATTTTCATTTCGGAATTATAGACAAATTCTTGCGTAATATTTTTTAAAATCTGCTGTTTTACGATTCCGTTTCTATTGCGTAAACGAGCTAGAAAGTCCGCTGTTTTCATTAGAAACAGATTCACGTAATCTTTGTCAGGATTTTACTTTTCGAAAACGCTTAATTACGTTAATATTCCGTGTAATTTGGCTTAATGCAGGTTAACGTTTCGTGTATGGTTTAGTGCGGGAATAGAAAGTCAGAGGACTTTCAATTTAGCACGAGGCAAAGCATTTTGTTTGCCTTTATTTTTTTCTGTACTAAAGTCAAATCAAAATGATTTGACGGACTTAGTAAATATACACAAAACTTTTGGTTAAGCACTTAACCCGCATTAACTATACACATTGTTGGCAACAGTTTTTTACATTTTTAAAATTATATATGTTCCAATAAGAAGTAATATTAAATATAATGGAAAAATAGTTTCACCAAAACAACTTCTCCAAAAAGCACATTTCCCTTTATTGAATTTAGATGCATCCATAGAAAAATCTATTACATTATTTTTTTTTAACCTAACTTCATTATAAAGTTCTCTATATCTCCTCTCTTGCATTAAAAAAAAGGCATTTAAATACCAAAAAAAAGGAGCTATAAAATATACTAAATAAGCATAGTTTTTGTTTGATTCATTTGCAGAAAAAGCAAATAAGGCTGTAATAATTGCTACAGACCACCCTTTAACAGTAAAGGAATTGGTACTCATTCTTGTAATTGTATTTTGTATAAATTCTAGGTGTTTTAATTTATTTTCCATTTAATAAAGTTGCTTATATTTTTGATTATTTTTAATGGGAAACATTTTGTACAAACTATCTAAAGGACTTAGAGAATAAATATTATTTCCTAGAATCCATCTTCTAAAGCTTTCAAAATCAATATCCATAAGATGTGATAAATCAATATCATATTCAATTAAAAGTTCTGAACGTTTACTTTCGTTTAATTGAGCTTCTGTCGAAAACATTTTATATTCAGATTTAAGTCTTTTTGGTGTCTTTTTTTTAATTATTTGAGTTGTACAAATTTCCGAATAAATCCAAGGAGAAAAAGTTCTACTTTGTTTAATGAAATTTTCAGAAGAAATTGAATTAGGTGTATTTAAGAAAAAGATACATTCACAATTATCTATCATTTTGTTTAATGAATTAAGCAACATTAAATTTACATGAGAGCAAGTATTGTTAGATGTTCTATAATCATAAGTTTTTTTCTCTTCATTATAACAATAATCGTAATTTAATGCATCAATTAAATTATCAGCATAACCCCAAACTGCTGAATCAATAAATGTTGTTAAACCTAATTTTTTATAAATCCAACCAGCAATTATGAATGCAGTTTTTTCGTCTTTATGAGAATGAGATAAGAATATATCAGCTTTTACGTTTGGAAACCAATCATTAATTATAAGGTTGGCACTAAGGTTTCCATTATTAAGAGAATATGAATCTATTTTGTTTTTGATTTCTTTCCTGAAATTATTAAAAATTTCTTTTCCCTGCTTTTCATATTCTTCAGATTCATTATCATTTAAGGTAAAGTTTAAATTAAATCCTCTATACATAGTATTTTTTTAAAAAATATAGTTATTGTCAATCTTTTATTTAGTATTTATTCAAACTTTTTTTCTGGGGTATGAGTAGAATTGTTGCCAACGCCATGTGTATGTGGCGTATTTTTCCGCCAGGAAAATATGCGCTCATACACTTTGTTAACGTGCGTTTTTTCTTTTTTAATTAAAATACCGTTATAAAATCACATATTTTTCAGCATTTTTATTCGGTGTTTAACTTGTCTAAATTTTCATATAAACTTACGCTAAAAAATCTAACATCGGGAATATTCCGAACATTTTTTCATTTTTATTTTCTATTGCGTAAACGAGCTAAAAAGTCCGCCATTTTCATTTCGGAATTATAGACAAATTCTTGCGTAATATTTTTTAAAATCTGCTGTTTTACGATTCCGTTTCTATTGCGTAAACGAGCTAGAAAGTCCGCTGTTTTCATTACAAACAGATTCACGTAATCTTTGTCAGGATTTTACTTTTCGAAAACGCTTAATTCCGTTAATATTCCGTGTAATTTGGCTTAATGCAGGTTAACGGTCTGTATAAGAATAGTGGCGGGATTAAGACCACAACTTTTTAAATCTAGACCAAAAATTATTACTTGTACTATCTACGTGTTTTTCTGGATCTCCGCCATTATTTTTATACTTTGTTGGGCTTAGTACTTCTTCATTAGCTTTCAACTCAGTTTTTTCTCTTTCAATTCGTTCGGCTTCTTCTTTGGCTTTCAATTCAGACTTTTCTCTTTCAATTCGTTCGGCTTCTTCTTTGGCTTTCAATTCAGACTTTTCTCTTTCAACTCGTTCAGCTTCTTCTTTGGATTTCAATTCAGCTTTTTCTCTTTCAACTCGTTCGGCTTCTTCTTTGGCTTTCAATTCAGACTTTTCTCTTTCAACTCGTTCAGCTTCTTCATTAGCTTTCAATTCAGCCTTTTCTCTTTCAATTCGTTCGGCTTCTTCTTTGGCTTTCAATTCAGACTTTTCTCTTTCAACTCGTTCAGCTTCTTCATTAGCTTTCAATTCAGCCTTTTCTCTTTCAATTCGTTCGGCTTCTTCTTTGGCTTTCAATTCAGACTTTTCTCTTTCAACTCGTTCAGCTTCTTCATTAGCTTTCAATTCAGCCTTTTCTCTTTCAATTCGTTCGGCTTCTTCTTTGGCTTTCAATTCAGACTTTTCTCTTTCAACTCGTTCAGCTTCTTCTTTGGCTTTCAATTCAGCCTTTTCTCTTTCAACTCGTTCGGCTTCTTCTTTGGATTTCAATTCAGCTTTTTCTCTTTCAACTCGTTCGGCTTCTTCTTTGGTTTCATCATTTTTTTCGGCAGGCACATCTATTATTGACAGCCCTCTAAATTCAAAATTTATTGGTTTAACCTTTAATGTTTCAGAGAATTCAATTTGATACTCACCTTTGTCTTCGTTTACTTCAATAATTTTTCCTTGTTTCCAAATAGCATGATTTACTATATCTCCAACTTCAAATCTTTTTTGCATAGATTGGCGAGTTGAATCTAATTTGAGTTGTTCTTTGGCTTCATCTATAATTTCTTGACTTAATTCACCTTTACGAACAAAATAGTTATCGCTTATTTCAAAGAGAAAGCGTGAAGGGTATTTATTTAGACCTGTACTGAAATTGAAACCTTCAGATTCGGTCATATAAAATGCTTTTTCAGCTCTTGTTATAGCAACATAGGTCAAACGTCTTTCTTCTTCAATGGCTTTTGCTCTTCTTTCCTTAATTGACATTGCACTCGGTAAAACCCCTTCTGTAAAACCGCAAAGAAAAACGTAAGGAAATTCTAAACCTTTAGAAGTATGAATGGTCATTAATTTAACTCTATCATTTTTATCGTCTTCAATATCCATATTTGTATAGAGTGCTATTTCTTGCAAATACTCAGTAAGATTTATTTGTTCTTCATCCTGTGTTTCTAATAAAATAATAGAGTTTTGAAGTTCTTTTACATTGTCTAATCTATCTGTGTCTCCATCAGTTCTATAATACGCAGAAAGACCACTTTCGTCCATTATTTCTTTGGTTAAATCTGAGATAATTAAATCATTTTTTGTTTTTTTAAACTTTTCGATTAATTCTATAAATTCTATGGCTCCTTTACGACTTAAATCCTTTTGTGATATATTTTCTTTTAATGCTGAGTAAAGAGAAATATTTTCCTTTTCGGCAATTTTGGCTACATTTTCAATAAACTTTTTACCTAAACCTCTGCTTGGAGTATTAACTACTCTTAGAAAAGAAAAATCATCCCCAAGTTCAACCAATCTTAAATAAGCAAGTACATCTTTAATTTCTTTACGTTCAAAAAATCTAATGCCACCAAAAACAGAATAAGGGATATTCTCTCTAATTAGAGATTGTTCGATGCTGCGTGAAATGTGATTGGCTCTATATAAAATGGCAAAGTCTGAATGTTTACACGTTTCGTTAGCTACAAGTTTCTTAATTTCATTTGCAACCCATAAACCTTCCTCATAATCATTTTTACCGTGAAAATGGACAACTTCGACTCCTTCGGGATTTTGAGTAAACATATCTTTATCAACCCTAATCTTGTTGTTTTTGATAATATGATTTCCAAGGTTTAATATATTCGGTGTGGAACGATAATTTTGATTCATTATAATTGTCTTTGAATCAACGAATTGTTTATCAAAATCAACCAGAATTTCGGGTTTAGCACCTCTCCATTCATAAATAGTTTGGTCTGGGTCGCCAACAACAAAAAGATTTTCATGAATTTGTGAGAGCATCTCAATTAACATAAATTGTTTTTGCGAACTATCTTGAGTTTCGTCTACTTGAATGTAATGCAGTCTTTTCTGCCACTTTTCAAGAGTGTCTGGATTATTTACAAATATATAAAGTGCAAAATTTAGTAGGTCGTCAAAGTCTAAAGCAAAATTCCGTTGTTGTTTTTCTAAGTATCTTATAAATACTTTTTCGATTTCATTATCGGTTTCTTTTTTCTTGGATTCAAGTATATATTGCAAATATTCTTGTGAGTTTTTTTGTTTACTTATATATCTTAATACTTGTTTGAAAGTGAATACTTTTGATGTTAAACCAAGTTCATTATATACTTGACGAAGAACGGTCTTCTGATCTTCAACGTCCATTATTATGAAGTTCTTAGGGTACTTTAGCTTGTTTATGTCCTCTCTTAAAACTCTAACGCAAAATCCGTGATAAGTAGTTATATAACTCAAATCTGAATTTTCTCCGACTAATCTTTTTACTCTTTTCCGCATTTCTTGTGCAGCCTTATTTGTAAAGGTTACACAGAGGATATTAGAAGAGTTAATTCCTAATGCTTCAACTATATATGCATATCTTGAAGTAAGAGCTTTTGTTTTTCCCGAACCTGCACCTGCTATTACTCTAACAAAACCTTCAGTTTCTGTTACAGCTTCTAATTGTTGTTCATTTAAATTTTCTTTCAGCTTCTCAATGCTATTCATTTGAGTTGTTTTTTCGTATTAAGCCCAACGTTTTGTATATGATTTGTTGCGTTTCGAGCAACTAATTTAGTAAATAAAAACGGGATAGAAAATCCCCTAAGGATTTTCGTAAGTAGGTGAGTACTAGCAATAAATTATATACGGTGTTAGTGGCAGTTTATATTATCGTTTTTATATGCTCTTTAAGGTTTTCAACTTTGTATTTACCATATTCTGCTGAAATCAATATTTCGTCAGCCGTTGCATTTTTAGGAGTTTTTATATTCGTAATTTTAGTAATTATCAATGGTTCAATTTGTTTTTCTATTTTAATTTTTTTCTTTTGGTTTATTTGATTTGATAAAACCCAATTAATGGAAATCCATTCATAAGAAATCCAGCCACCATAAATTTTACTTTCATTATAGATAAATTCAATTAATGGACTCATAAACATATGAGTATATTTATGAGATTTCATTATTTCCATATATTTTATTATCATTCTTATATGTTCTTTAATCTCAAATTGTAATGTGAATGTTTCAGGTATTTTACCTTCAGTGATAAATTTAGATAAATCAGATAAGTCTATTTTATTATGGATACTTTTTAATCTGCAACCTGAATGTTTAGCATAATATTTGTATAAGTTCGATTTTTCATTTTGCCAATTCTCTCCATAAATTTGTTCAAAATCAATATAATTTTGATTAAATAACGTTTCATAGTTTTTTTCGATATATCGAGCAAACTTATCATACGCATTATCGTGTGGTCGAGTTAAATTATTATTACATTCAATACATAAAATATTATTGAATTTAATTGATTTATCTTTATAGGTGTTTAAAGGTTTTATATCATTTGAAATAAATTTTGCTTTAAACTTTTTTCCTAAATTTCTTTTTATATCAGATGCTTTAAACTTATGTTCATCAGAATTTGCTTCTTTTTTTTCACATATCCAACATTTTATCATGAAGTTTTTTCTTTAATTGCTACTAACGCCTAGTGTATGTGGCGTATTTTTCCGCCAGGAAAATATGCGCTCATACACTTTGTTAACGTGCGTTTTTTCTTTTTTAATTAAAATACCGTTATAAAATCACATATTTTTCAGCATTTTTATTCGGCGTTTAACTTGTCTAAATTTTCATATAAACTTACGCTAAAAAATCTAAAATCGGGAATATTCCGAACATTTTTTCATTTTTATTTTCGATTGCGTAAACGAGCTAAAAAATCTACGGTTTTATTTCGGAATTATAGACAAATTCTTACGTGATATTTTTTAAAATCTGCTGTTTTACGATTCCGTTTCTATTGCGTAAACGAGCTAGAAAGTCCGCTGTTTTCATTACAAACAGATTCACGTAATCTTTGTCAGGATTTTACTTTTCGAAAACGCTTAATTACGTTAATATTCCGTGTAACTTGGCTTAATGCAGGTTAACGCCTAGTGTATGTGGCGTATTTTTCCGCCAGGAAAATATGCGCTCATACACTTTGTTAACGTGCGTTTTTTTCTTTTTTAATTAAAATACCGTTATAAAATCACATATTTTTCAGCGTTTTTATTCGGCGTTTAACTTGTCTAAATTTTCATATAAACTTACGCTAAAAAATCTAAAATTGGGAATATTCAGAACATTTTTTCATTTTTATTTTCGATTGCGTAAACGAGCTAAAAAGTCCGCCATTTTCATTTCGGAATTATAGACAAATTCTTGCGTGATATTTTTCAAAATCTGCTGTTTTACAATTCCGTTTTGATTGCGCAAATAAGCTAGGAAATCCGCTGTTTTCATTACAAACAGATTCACGTAATCTTTGTCAGAATTTTACTTTTCGAAAATGTTTAATTACGTTAATATTTCGTGTAATTTGGCTTAATGCAGGTTAACGGTTTTATATATGGTTTGTTGCGTGTTTCAAGTTCTAAATATATTAAATAAAAACGGAATAGAAAATCCCCTAAGGATTTTCGTAAGTAGATAAACACTAGCAATAAATTATATATGTTGTTGCAATTAGTGATTTTCTAACTAAATTTCTCATTTCTTAATTTTCAATTTTTCCGTTTTATTTCTATTTCTTTTTTTTACGTTTCTACTTAAAACTCCGCTTTAATTAATTTCCTCCTATTTATTCACGCTTTATTTTCAGCGTTCAATTCTGTTTTTTTCACGTTTCAGCTTAAAACTCCGCCCTAATTAATTTCCGCTTATTTATTCACGCTTTATTTTTCAGCGTTCAATTCTGTTTTTTCTCTTTTTTAGGGTTTACTATCTAAAAATAGAGTAGCAGTCATTTTCAATTTTTCCAGCGCAATATTATTCAATATTAATTTCTAGAAAAGATAAATCACTAATTAGGAATTTCAGGCTGAAATTCCGCCATTAATTGCAACGTCATGTGTATGTGGCGTATTTTTCCGCCAGGAAAATATGCGCTCATACACTTTGTTAACGTGCGTTTTTTCTTTTTTAATTAAAATACCGTTATAAAATCACACATTTTTCAGCGTTTTTATTCGGCGTTTAACTTGTCTAAATTTTCATATAAACTTACGCTAAAAAATCTAAAATCGGGGATATTCCGAACATTTTTTCATTTTTATTTTCGATTACGTAAACGAGCTAAAAAGTCCGCCATTTTCATTTCGGAATTATAAGCAAAATCTTACGTGATATTTTTCAAAACCTACTGTTTTACGATTCCGTTTCTATTGCGCAAACGAGCTAGAAAGTCCGCTATTTTCATTACAAACAGATTCACGTAATCTTTGTCAGGATTTTACTTTTCGAAAACGCTTAATTCCGTTAATATTCCGTGTAATTTGGCTTAATGCAGGTTAACGGTTTGGTGTATGATTAGTTGCGATGTTCAAGTAATAAATTTAGTAAATAAAAATCGAACGCTGAAAATCCGTAGGATTTTCCAAAGTGAGCCGAAACCAGCAATTAATTATACACGGTGTTGGCTGTAGTACTTTTTAATTGTTAGATAGTTTCTTTAAAATTCCTCCAAGGATGATAATACTTGCGCCAACAATAGCAGTAGTCTTATTTTTTTTAGCTAAACCAATTGTACCAACTGTTAACCCCGTTACTATAGCACCGTTTCCTACGGCATTTACTTGTTTGCTGTAATTTTCGCCATAATGAACCCAATTTTTAAAGTGTTCACAATTATTACTTACATAATTATATGCTTTTTCTCCAATTCTTGAGACCGCTCTTTTAAAGGCAATTGCCCTTTCTTCGTAACTTCCTTGAAAACGCTCAATTCTTTCAGGTTGATATTTATTTAAATATTTTTGGATTTCATAGTAAGGGATCTCTTTTATACCATCTTGAAAGTTTGCTATGAAAATAGGTCTATTTTCTCGTTTACCCATATATATAACATAATGGTCAACCATTCCTAAAAAAGATTTTTTTAAAACAATCGCATCTGTTTCTTCTAATTGATAATTAGTTGTAAATGTTGTTAAATTCATTTTATTTTTTTTGATTAGTTCACAAATCTACTATATAAATACACTAATATTTAATAGACAATTATACTTGTCCACTAATTGTCAATAATTGATTTAACCCATTTGCTGATTTTTTCTTTATCATTATTATATTTTATTCTATTTCTCTTTAGTATTTCGTGATGTTTATTAGGTTCTTTTTTAAATGAAAATTTTCCTTGATTGTCTATTCCGTATTTAAATAAAGGTTTTAAGTAACCATTTGTGTTTTTAGGAGATATAATTTTTAACTCGTAAAGAATTACAAAAATTAGAAGTAACTCGTCAATTTTTGAGCAATTTATAGTGTAATGATTATTCCCTTTTTTTTTGAAGAGTGATTTAAACTCTTTAATACTATTGATAATTTTTCTATCTTTTAAATCCTTGACAAAAGTATCTAATTCATAGTCTTTTTTATTCCATTGATAGTATATTTTGTTTTCTATTTTCTCTACTTTTTTAATATCAAGATTAATATTAAAATCTAATTTTAGAAGTTGTATTAATTCATCAAAATCATATCCTGATAATTCACAGGTTCTTTTAAAGTTTTGAATTAGGGAAGGTATGAAATCCTTAGACATATTTTTATCTAAGTTTATGATATAGTCGTTAAAAATATGGCTTAATAAGTATTTTATAGTTTTTTTATCATTACTTGACTTTATTCCTTTTAGATTTTCATTAACATTTGTCAGAATTGTGTTTGATATTGAAACTATATCTTCTTCGTTTTTTGTGTTTTCAATAGTTGTTATAACTTTATTAATGAAATATTCAAGTTTATATTTTTTAAGTATTAAAATATATTTATCGGCATCAATATATTTTTCCTCCAATCTTTCTTCAAGTAAACTTTTCATTAATTAGTTAATTTTTGGTATTACAGCCAACGGTTAGTATATGAAAAGTGCTGTTTTGTGTACGAGGATTTTCCGCAGGAAAATCAGATGTAGCAAAACGGCACTGACTTTTGTATTATGACTAAATTAAGCATTTTTTATATACGTTGTTAGCTTTTCGTTAATTTTTTTTACAATTAAAATACTGTTATAAAATCACATATTTTCAGCGTTTTTATTCGGCGTTTAACTTGTCTAAATTTTCATTCCTAATTTCGCAAACAGGCTAAAAGTCCGCCATTTTCATTTCAGAATTACAGACAGATTCTTGCGTAATATTTGTCAGAATCCCACAGTTTTTCATTTCCGATTGCATAAACAGGCTAAAGTCTGCCGTTTCTATTTCATAATTGCGGACAGATTCTTACGTAATATTTTTCAAAATATTCTGCGTTAAAATTCCATTTCTAATTGCGTAATATTTATCAGGATTCTACTTTTTTAAACCGCTTTATTTTTTCAATTTTTGCGTATTTTTTGTTAATGAAAGCTAACGTTTTGTATATGGTTTGTTGCGTGTTTCGAGCAACTAATTTAGTAAATAAAACGGAATAGAAAATCCCCTAAGGATTTTCGTAAGTAGGCTAGCACTAGCAATAAATTATATACGGTGTTACCACACGTTTTTATTGAACTTTTGTTAATTTAACAATACGTTCTGCAACCTCTATTAAATCTTTAAAATTTATCTCTTTTGTTTCAGTTGGTTTTGTTTTTTCTCTTTTTCTTAATGGGTCTTTATGAATTTCAACTAGAGCTGTTTTAATGTAATGAACATATTCTCCATTACCTTCTGTTCCATTTTTCTTTAATTGTTCAGAAAAACCTACTATTGCCTTTGAAAGAACCATTTTATAAGCGTAATCTTCAATTATGTTTTTCTGTTTAGTAAATTGATTCGCACAGAATATTGCTCCTATAATTGGTAGTGGTAAAAGTGATATTCTACCAATTATAATTCCAATACTATCATTGCTATTCTTTAAAATCCAAATTCCTAATGCTATTGTCCCTAGTAAACAAACAACTGCTCCTAATATCCAACTTCCAAGTATTTTCAAACTGTTTGAATTTTTATACTGTTCTTGAAAAGAAGCACTAATACCCTCAGCTGTTGTGTAGTTCAAAGCTTTTTTAGAAGATTCAATTAATTGATTTGCTTGCTTTAAAATCGATTTTCTTTCCGTTTCATATTCCGCAAGCTTTTCATTATTTGTTTTAGTGTTTAATTCTAATTCGTCTAACCTTTTCTCTCTGTCTTGTACTTTACTTGCAAATGAAGTAATTAATTTTTCGTTTCCTTTGCTTTCTGTTAATGAGGTT
Organism: Tenacibaculum dicentrarchi; assembly: GCF_964036635.1. Taxonomy (NCBI): domain Bacteria; kingdom Pseudomonadati; phylum Bacteroidota; class Flavobacteriia; order Flavobacteriales; family Flavobacteriaceae; genus Tenacibaculum; species Tenacibaculum dicentrarchi. The sequence goes on along the minus strand of NZ_OZ038524.1, from coordinate 1,777,326 downwards.
GTTATTTCGTCTAAGTTTTCAGAAGCACTTTCCTTAATTGCTTTTAGTTCTGTATTTATCGTTTGAAGAGTTTCTGATTCTTCAATTAATTCGTTTTTTCTTCCTGTTATTTTTTCTAATTCTGTTTCAATTTCAGTAAGTTTTTCAGTACTACTATCTAGTTTATCGTCAATTGATTCTTTTCTTTCGTCAATACTACTATTTACTTCTTTTACTTCTACTAGAATTTGTTGAAGTTGTAATTTGACTTTTCTAACTTCTTCAATTTCTTTTTCAAACTCTAAATGTCTTTCACTAAAATATCTTACGTCATAATTTCTCAAAAGAATTTTTAAAGCCTCAAAATGTGTTATATAATTATTTGGGCTTTCTATATAAGAATTTATTGTAGTTAAATAGGCTCTTATGTTTGTTCGTTCTGTATAAGTTGAAACTTTCACAAATTTGCTTGGATACTGAGTTAAAGTAGATATGTCAGTTAATAATGCTTCAATACCACCAACTAAACCACGAAAATTATATTCATTTTCATTTCCGTATTCTAATGATTTATATTCGTTCAAGTTTAGAGATTTAATACTTCCTCGTATTTGATTTCTCAGTTCTCTAATTTCATTAATTGTGGTTAGTTCCATTGTATTTTTTCAAATGTGTGGTAACGCCTAGTGTATGTGGCGTATTTTTCCGCCAGGAAAATATGCGCTCATACACTTTGTTAACATGCGTTTTTTCTTTTTTAATTAAAATACCGTTATAAAATCACATATTTTTCAGCGTTTTTATTGGGCGTTTAACTTGTCTAAATTTTCATATAAACTTACGTGAAAAAATCTAAAATCGGGGATATTCCGAACATTTTTTCATTTTTATTTTCGATTGCGTAAACGAGCTAAAAAGTCTGCGGTTTTATTTCGGAATTATAAGCAAAATCTTACGTAATATTTTTCAAAATCTGCTGTTTTACGATTCCGTTTCTACTGCGCAAATGAGCTAGAAAGTCGGCTATTTTCATTACAAACAGATTCACGTAATCTTTGTCAGGATTTTACTTTTCGAAAACGCTTAATTACGTTAATATTCCGTGTAATTTGGCTTAATGCAGGTTAACGGTTTTATATATGGTTTGTTGCGTATTTCAAGTTCTAAATATATTAAATAAAAACGGAATAGAAAATCCCCTAAGGATTTTCGTAAGTAGATAAGCACTAGCAATAAATTATATATGTTGTTAGCACCAGTAATTTTAATAATCTTGTACTAAAACTTCAGTAGGAATGTGTAATTTTAAATTTAAGTTTCTAATCATTTCCAATGTCAATTTTCTTTTTTTATTTAAAATTTCACTAACTCTACTTTTAAACCCAACAACTTCTGCTAAATCTTTTTGTTTCAACCCCATTTGTTCCATTCTAAATTTAATAGCCTCAATTGGGTCAGGAAATCCAATTGGAGAAGTTTCGTTTTCGTATTTGTCAATTAGTATTGAAAGTATTTCTAACTCATCTCCTTTTTTTGTTCCTTTTTTTGCGTCAAAAATGACTTCAAGTCTTTCAAGTGCGTTTAAGTAATCTGTTTCGTTTTTTATTGGTCTAATATTCATCTTAAATTTCGTTTGCGTTTATTTTATCATATTCGGCGTGAGTTCCTATAAATCTTATCCAACAAATTTGATATTCTAAATTAAATTTAACAATTAATCTATAATTATTTCCTTTGATGTTAAATACAACTCTATTTTCTTTCAAAATACTAGCACTTGGATATTCTTTTTTTAATTCGTTTAAGGATTCCCAATTTGCTTTTTCGGTTTCTCTGTACCAAGCTGTTAATTGTTGTTCGGAATCTGAATGTTTAGTCCAGAAATCTCGTAAAGTTCGTTTTGCAATAATTCTCACATTCTATTAATTTATGCAAATATAATAAAAAGTTACCAATTTGGTTATTTTTTTGGTTTTTTTATTGGTGCTAACGTGTTTGTGCATGGTTTCGTTGCGGAATTATAGCACTAATATAGTTTAAAAACCTCAAACTTCGACGTGTGCGAGAATTTTCCGAAGGAAAATGAACAAGCAATGAACTATGCACGGTGTTGGCAAATCGTTTTTATTCTACAAGTATTTTATAAATTCCAGTTTGACTGTCTAATTCAAATTCTGAATCTGTTAAATTAATTTCATCATATTCTGTATGACTGCAACAATCTTCTATTCTTTCTGCTTCAACGTAAAAATTAAAAATATGATTGTCAGATATGTCAATTTTTAGATTTACAATTTCAGTTACCCAACCTATTGAACGGATTTGAATCAAATTGATATTATTTTCAGATATAAACGAAAATTCAACAGACTCATTATTATTCAAATTGTCAGTTATCGTAATTTTATTAGAGTCAAATGTTTCATTTGTGAATAAATTCTCTCCGTTTTCTTTATCGACAATTTCAAATTGAAAAGGTTGTGGTGGTGTAAAGCATAGTTGATTACATTCATCATCATCTTTACAACCTTGGAATACTATTGCAATTAGAACAAGTAATAAATTAATTTTTTTCATTTGTATTTAGTTTTTTATATAGATGATATTGAGATTTCTCTCAAAAGGTTGCGTTCAAATGTTTGCCAACGGTTTTGTGTATAAAAAGTGCTGTTTTGTGTGCGAGGATTTTCCGCAGGAAAATCAGATGTAGCAAAACGGCACTAACTTTTGTGTTATGACCAAATTAAGCATTTTTTATATACGTTGTTAGCTTTTCGTTATTTTTTTTACAATTAAAATACTGTTATAAAATCACATATTTTTCAGCATTTTTATTCGGCGTTTAACTTGTCTAAATTTTCATTTCTGATTGTATAAACAGGCTAAAAGTCCGCCATTTTCATTTCAGAATTACAAACAGATTCTTACGTAATATTTGTCAGAATCCCACAGTTTTTGATTTCCGATTGCATAAACAGGTTAAAAGTCCGCCGTTTTCATTTCAGAATTACAAACAGATTCTTACGTAATATTTGTCAGAATCCCACAGTTTTTGATTTCCGATTGCATAAACAGGCTAAAAGTCCGCCGTTTTCATTTCAGAATTACAGACAGATTCTTGCGTAATATTTATCAGGATTCTACTTTTTTAAACCGCTTTATTTTTCCAATTTTGCGTAATTTTTTGTTAATGAAAGCTAACGCCTAGTGTATGTGGCGTATTTTTCCGCTAGGAGAATATGCTCTCATACACTTTGTTAACGTGCGTTTTTTCTTTTTTAATTAAAATACCGTTATAAAATCACACATTTTTCAGCGTTTTTATTCGGCGTTTAACTTGTCTAAATTTTCATATAAACTTACGCTAAAAAATCTAAAATCGGGAATATTCCGAACATTTTTTCATTTTTATTTTCGATTGCGTAAACGAGCTAAAAAGTCCGCCATTTTCATTTCGGAATTATAAGCAAAATCTTACGTAATATTTTTCAAAATCTGCTGTTTTACGATTCCGTTTCTATTGCGTAAACGAGCTAGAAAGTCGGCTATTTTCATTACAAACAGATTCACGTAATCTTTGTCAGGATTTTACTTTTCGAAAACGCTTAATTACGTTAATATTCTGTGTAATTTGGCTTAATGCAGGTTAACGTGTTTATATATGGTTTGTTGCGTGGTTTAAGCAACTAATTTACTAAATAAAAACTAACCTAGAAAATCCGTGAGGATTTTCGTAAGTAAGCGATTTGCTAGCAATAAATTATATATGGTGTTAGCAAATGTTTTTTTCATACACATATTTCGATATCCAAACTTTTCCTTTTTTTTTAAGAAATATTCAGCAATTTAGATTTCTTAATTTCCATAATTCAAACCTTGAGTGGAAATTCCCTAATTTTTTTTCAGTTTGAGTAAATTCCTGCGTTTTATAATTCTTCTTTTCCTAAATTAATTACCTTTTTTTTGTATAAAGAAATAATGCTAAACTTCCGGCAACTGTTGCAAAAGTAGTTAAGACTAATTTCCAGGTATTGTTATTGTTTTTTTGCTGTTTTCGGTTTATTTCGAGTATTTTTTCATATTTATCAGCAATTTTTTCAGAAGTCTCAAGAACTTTTATTTGAACTTCATCACTTGATGCGTTAGTGGCTATTATTTCTAAAATTTTAGATAAACTCTTTATACTTTCAATTATTGGGTCAAGTGCCTTTACTTGAACATCTTTAATATTTTTAGTCATTTCAGCAAATGATTTTACAACTTCAATTTGCATTTTTACAAATTCAGGAGTTACTTTCACTAAAGCTTCTATTTGAGATTTACTTATTTCATTTCTACCTTGCATTTCGGTAATTCTCAATATTTCATCTTTTGTAAGATTTTTATAATCTTTAATTTTAGCTTTTTCAATTAATTGTTTTAATTCCTTTTCCATTTTTTTGTAATATTTGCTAACGCCTAGTGTATGTGGCGTATTTTTCCGCCAGGAAAATATGCGCTCATACACTTTGTTAACGTGCGTTTTTTCTTTTTTAATTAAAATACCGTTATAAAATCACATATTTTTCAGCGTTTTTATTCGGCATTTAACTTGTCTAAATTTTCATATAAACTTACGCTAAAAAATCTAACATCGGGAATATTCCGAACATTTTTTCATTTTTATTTTCGATTGCGTAAACGAGCTAAAAAGTCCGCCATTTTCATTTCGGAATTATAAGCAAAATCTTACGTGATATTTGTCAAAATTTACTGTTTTACGATTCCGTTTCGATTGCGTAAACGAGCTAGAAAGTCGGCTATTTTCATTACAAACAGATTCACGTAATCTTTGTCAGGATTTTACTTTTCGAAAACGCTTAATTCCGTTAATATTCCGTGTAATTTGGCTTAATGCAGGTTAACGTTTTTGTATATTATTTGTTGCGTATTTCGAGCAACTAATTTAGTAAATAAAAGCGGAATAGAAAATCCCCTAAGGATTTTCGTAAGTAGGATAGTACTAGTAATAAATTATATACGGTGTTACCCTTTGTTATTTTCCAGTTCGTAATAGATTATAATTATTTACTAATACAGAAGCAGATATGTTTAAAAGATGTTCTAATTCTCGTATCATTTCTACTGTTAGTTTTTTCTTTTTATTTAATATTTCAGATACTCTACTTTTTCCACCAATTACTCCAATTAAATCTTTTTGCTTAAGATTCATTTCTTCCATTCTAATTTTGATAGCTTCAATTGGGTCGGGAGCTTCAATAGCATAGTGTTTATTTTCATAATTTTCAATTAATAAAGATAATATTTCAGCTTCATCTCCCTTTTTTGAATTAGCATCTGCATCAAATATTAACTCAAGCCTTTCAATAGCTTTGTCGTAATCTTGTTCTGTTTTTATAGGTTTAATGTTCATAATTTGATGTTTTTATTAAATAGTGTCAGCGTTAATTTTGTCATATTCAGCATGAGTTCCAATAAATCGAATAAATGCCCATTGTCTAACATAGTTGAACTTTACAATAAGTCGATATGAGTTTCCTTTAATATTAAAAACAACTCTACTATCTTTCAAAATACTTGCATTAATATAAGTTTCCTTAACTTCATTTGGAGAATTCCAATTAGAATTTTTAGCAGTTTCGTACCAGGTTTTTAAATATTGTTCAGATTCCGCATGTTTTTCCCAAAATTCACGCAAAGTTTTTTTAGCTATTATTCGCTTCATATTTTATTATCTGTTGCAAATATAAATAAAATGTTCTCATAATACGAACTTTTAATCTTTTTTTAATAAAGGGTAACGGTTTTATATATGGTTTGTTGCGTATTTCAAGTTCTAAATATATTAAATAAAAACGGAATAGAAAATCCCCTAAGGATTTTCGTAAGTAGATAAGCACTAGCAATAAATTATATATGTTGTTGCAAGTAGTGATTTTCTAACTAAATTTCTCATTTCTTAATTTTCAATTTTCCCGTTTTATTTCTCTTTTTTTACGTTTCTGCTTAAAATTCCACTTTAATTAATTTCCGCCTATTTATTCAGGTTTTATTTTCAGCGTTCAATTCTGCTTTTTTTCACATTTCAGCTTAAAACTCCGCCCTAATTAATTTCCGCTTATTTATTCACGCTTCATTTTTTAGCATTCAATTCTGTTTTTTTCTCTTTTTTAGGGTTTATTTTCTAAAAATAGAGTAGTAGTCATTTTCAATTTTTCCAGCGCAATATTATTCAATATTAATTTCTAGAAAAGATAAATCACTAATTAGGAATTTCAGGCTGAAATTCCGCCATTACTTGCAACGTTTTATATATGGTTTGTTGCGTGTTTCGAGCAACTAATTTAGTAAATAAAAACGGAATAGAAAATCCCCTAAGGATTTTCGTAAGTAGGTTAGCACTAGCAATAAATTATATATGTTGTTGTGGTGCGTTATTTTCAGGCAGATGCTGGATTTACTTGTATTTGTCCTCCGATAGCTTTTAATACTTTCATAATTGTTGCAAATTGAGGTTTCGCTCCATCTGATAACGCTTTGTACAAACTCGGTCTGCTTAAACCAGTTTCTTCTGCAATTTTTGTCATTCCGATAGCTTTAGCAATATTCCCGATTGCATTAATTACATCTGCATTATTGCCTTCTTCCAAAACTGTGTTAAGGTATTCGGCAATCATTTCCTTGCTTTCCAAATAATCAGCTATTTCAAATCTTGAAGTTCCCATTTTTTATTTATTTAATTTTTTCCAAATTTCTTTCGCTTTCGTAATATCCTTTTGTTGTGTTGATTTATCTCCACCAATTAACAGAATAATTACTTTTCCATCTTTTTCCTTGAAGTAAATTCTGTAACCTTTTGCAAAATTTATTCGCATTTCCCGAATTCCATCACCAACAGTTTTACAATCTCCAAAATGTTCGTCAGATTCCAATTTTTGAATTCTGAACAAAATTTTAGCTTTTGCTTTGAAGTCTTTCAACTTTTTCAGCCATTTGTCAAATTCGGTTGTTTTCTCAATAAAGAACATAATATTGTATCTACTTGGATACAAATTTAAGAATAATTTTTAGATTAGTTACTATAAAATTCAGTTTTTGGTAGATTTTTATTTTTAATGCACCACAACGCCATGTGTATGTGGCGTATTTTTCCGCCAGGAAAATATGCGCTCATACACTTTGTTAACGTGCGTTTTTTTTCTTTTTTAATTAAAATACCGTTATAAAATCACATATTTTTCAGCATTTTTATTCGGCGTTTAACTTGTCTAAATTTTCATATAAACTTACGCTAAAAAATCTAAAATCGGGAATATTCAGAACATTTTTTCATTTTTATTTTCGATTGCGTAAACGAGCTAAAAAGTCCGCCATTTTCATTTCGGAATTATAAGCAAAATCTTACGTGATATTTGTCAAAATCTACTGTTTTACGATTCCGTTTCTATTGCGTAAACGAGCTAGAAAGTCGGCTATTTTCATTACAAACAGATTCACGTAATCTTTGTCAGGATTTTACTTTTCGAAAACGCTTAATTCCGTTAATATTCCGTGTAATTTGGCTTAATGCAGGTTAACGTTATTTATATATGGTTTGTTGCGTTTTCCATGTACTAAATTTAGTAAATAAAACGCAATAGAAAATCCCTAAGGATTTTCGTAAGTAGGCTAGCACTAGCAATAAATTATATATAGTGTTGGCAAATCGTTTATTATTATCATTATTAAAAAAAATAAAATTATTATGAATAAACTTATTCAACGTTTATATAAGGTTCCTTTTTACTGTTTTCTTTTTTATACAATGGTTTTAAATTCTCTTGTTTTAACTTATCTTTTAGTTGATACACACTGTCTTTATAAGACAAAAGTTCAGTTCTTACAATCAAATTATGATTTGTTAGAGAATCGTTTTCTTTCTTTAAATTCGATTGATTTATCTTCAAATTGTAATTTGCATTTAAAAAATAAACAGAAACAGATCCAAATAAAATAGGAACTATGATAGCAATTATTTTATACCAGTCTAAAGTTTTTTTATTTAGAGATTTATATAATTCACTAAAACCTCCATTTTTCTGGAAATTTAAAGTGTTTTCATTTGTACGAGCAAATTCGCAATCTTCTTCAAATTTACATTCACAAACATTATATTCTTTTAATATACCTAATAATCGAATAAATTCTTGTTTTGAATTTAAGTCAATTGAAAATGTAGCACTTTCATTATTTACTTTAATCAATTTCGCATTAATTAAGTCATTAATACTAACTGCATTTCCAGTTTTAATACACTTATCAATAATAAAATCTAAAACAGTAATATCTTCTTTAGCTAATTTATTCATTTTTCTAGGTGTGATTGGTAATGTTTGCCAACGGTTTGTATATGAAAAGTGCTGTTTTGTGTGCGAGGATTTTCCGCAGGAAAATCAGATGTAGCAAAACGGCACTAACTTTTGTGTTATGACCAAATTAAGCATTTTTTATATACGTTGTTAGCTTTTCGTTATTTTCTTTACAATTAAAATACTGTTATAAAATCACATATTTTTCAGCATTTTTATTCGGCGTTTAACTTGTCTAAATTTTCATTCTTAATTTCGCAAACAGGCTAAAAGTCCGTCGTTTCCATTTCAGAATTACAGACAGATTCTTGCGTAATATTTGTCAGAATCCCACAGTTTTTCATTTCCGATTGCATAAACAGGATAAAGTCTGCCGTTTCTATTTCATAATTGCGGACAGATTCTTACGTAATATTTTTCAAAATCTGCTGCGTTAAAATTCCATTTCTAATTGCGTAATATTTATCAGGATTCTACTTTAGGAAAACGCTTTATTTTTCCAATTTCACGCATTTTTTTTGTTAATGAAAGCTAACGGTTTGTATATGAAAAGTGCTGTTTTGTGTACGAGGATTTTCCGCAGGAAAATCAGATGTAGCAAATGACTTTTGTATTATGACTAAATTAAGCATTTTTTATATACGTTGTTAGCTTTTCGTTATTTTTTTTACAATTAAAATACTGTTATAAAATCACATATTTTCAGCGTTTTTTATTCGGCGTTTAACTTGTCTAAATTTTCATTTCTGATTGCATAAACAGGCTAAAATTCCGCCGTTTTCATTTCAGAATTACAGACAGATTCTTGCGTAATATTTGTCAGAATCCCACAGTTTTTGATTTCCGATTTCATAATTACAAACAATTTCTTGCGTAATATTTGTCAAAATCTGCTACGTTAAAATTCCATTTCTAATTGCGTAATATTTATCAGGATTCTACTTTTTTAAACCGCTTTATTTTCCAATTTTTGCGTATTTTTTGTATTATACTGATATAGGTTGACCTTTTTTTAGGTTAATTTATATCGTTCAAACTATTTTTTTAGCCGTTTATAATGCAAAAAATAATTTGAACTAGCTTTGTTTTTAAATAGTTAGTTCGGGTAAATTTACATTATTTTTTCGATATGATTTATATTTTATATTAGGGTTTAAATGTACTTCTGCAGGTTTTCTTAAATTTAGGCTAAAATGTGTTCTTAAGTTATTGTATATATCTACCGCTTGTTTTGTGATTTCTCGAGCAATAGCTGTGTTTTTAATGATTTCTTTTAAAGCATATTCGTACTTTAAAGTTCTATTAATTCTTTCAGCAATAGCATTTTCGTATGGATCATATTGTTCGGTCATACTCATTATAATTCCATTATTTTCAGCAAACTCAGTGTATTTAGGATTACAATATTGGAATCCTCTGTCAGAATGATGTATAAGTTTTTCATGAGGATATTCTCTATTTTTAATAGCCATATCGAGCGCATCCGTACAAAGTGATGTCTTCATGTGGTTATCGAGTTTATATCCCATAATTTTCTTGGAATAGGCATCCGTAACGATTGCTAAGTAGTTGTGTCCATTTTCAGTTTTGATGTATGTAATATCAGCTACCCAAAGTTGCTCTGGTCGAGTAGGAACGTGGTGTTTTACAATGTTTTTATATTTTCTAAAAAGATGTTTAGAATTTGTTGTTGTTACATAGTTTTTTCTTTTAGAAATAAGTAAGTTATGAAGCCTTAAAAATCGATAAAACTTATCTCTACCGATGTTAATATTCTGATTAACCATATCGTTTTTCAATTCGGTATACAGTTTAATTCCTCCAGTTTTCGAACCTACAGTTTTACGATATTTTTGTACCATTTTAATTAGTTTCTTATCATTTAACTGTTTGTTTTCTTGTTTTTTAATTCTTTTATAGAAGGCTTGTTTACTAATCCCAAAACACTGATAGAACCATTTTCTTTTAAAATGTTTTTCTTCTTTATTTCTATCTCTTTTACTAATGTTTCGGGCAACGACTTTTTTGACATATCGACTCCAGTAATGATTTCCATATCGGCAATAATATCTTGCTGAAAGTCTTTTACAAACTCCAGTTCTTCAATTCGTTCCTTTAGTTTTTTAATTTCATCTAATTTACTCATACCATTATTTTGTTGAGCTAAGGTACTATATTTTCTAATCCAATATGTAATAGTAGTTCTAGGAACCTCATATTTTTTGGAAGCAAAGTTTGTAGATATTTGACCATTTTGAATTTGGTCAACGATGAATAATTTGAGTTCTAAAGTTACTTTTTCGTACGTTTTTTTTCGCCAGGGTTGTTTTTGTAATTTCATAAGTGACTATCAGTAATTGATGAATTTTTAGTCAACCTATTTCAGTAAAGTTCATTTGGTTAATGCACGCCAACGTTTTTGTATATTATTTGTTGCGTATTTTAAGCATTAAATATAGTAAATAAAAACGGAATAGAAAATCCCCTAAGGATTTTCGTAAGTAGGCTAGTACTAGCAATAAATTATATACGGTGTTAGCTACAGTTTTTTATTTCATCAAGTAATAATTCGCAATTTTTAGTTCTCAAATTTATATTTGCAAGACAGTTTATAATACAATTTATATAATTTTCATTAATTCCTTCAATTTCTTTTAAAGATTCCAAAATAGAAGTTCCAGCTGGAGGTTGACCTGTAATCATAGTAAACCATATTGCTCCTAATGAATAAATGTCTGACCTTTTATCTATAAGTTTAGGATTTTCGACTAATTCGGGAGCGTTATAATACCCGCTAATAGTTGCTTCTCCTATTTTTGTTAATCTAGAATGTAATTCATTTTCAATAAAAATTCCTAACCCAAAATCTATTATTCTAAATTGATTTGGAATAGAAGCCATAATATTACTAGGTTTTAAATCACGATGAATAATTCCAACTTCTTCGTGAGCATATTTCATTCCAGAAACGATACTTTTCATCATTATCAGAGCTTTTTCAAGAGTTAATCTACCGTGTTTACTTAATATTTCGTTAAGGTTTAAGCCTTCAAAATATTCCATTCGAATAAAAGGTCTTTTGCCTATTAAACCCGCATCATAAACTCGAATAATTGAAGGGTGATTAAGTTTAAAAAGCATTTTAGCTTCTTGAAAAAATCTTTCAAGTTCTTTTTCTCCACCTTCATAGAAAGCTGGAGCAAAAACTTTGACTGCAAAAGGTAGTTCTAATAATTTATGTTCGTATAAATACACTAATCCAAATCCACCTTGTCCAATAATTTTTTTTTCTTCATAGTTTTTTTGAAATTCAAGAGAACCTTCGCTTGTTTCGTATTCAACAATTTCTAAAATAGGATTTATTGCTTCTCCAATTATTAAACGTCTATCCGAATAAGTTCCAGCTTGGGCTTTAATCCAACTCCAAAATTCATCAGTTGTTCTGCAAAGTTTTAAAAACCTTGGAATTACATTTTTAATATCGGGAATGTTTAAAACAAGTTTTCTTAAACGACTATATTCTTTTTGTTCAAATTCACCACCAGTTGCATTTGCAATTAATCCAATTTTCAGTTTCTCAACTTGAAGAAGAATATCATCTTCCTCTGAAATATTTTGTAATTCTTGGACTTTCATTTTTTTATAATTGTAGCTAACGGTTAGTATAAGAATAGTAGCGGATTTTCAAACACTAAATTTTCGGTTAAACACAGCTCTTTTTTATATTTACTTACTTTCGTTTTAGCGATTAAACCGCTATTATTTTTATACATTGTTAGCTACTGCTATTTTATTTTTTCAATCATTCTTTCTAATGTTTTTACTAATGCATCAATCGAACCTCTTTTATGAGTACATAAAGCATTTTCTAGATTCTCTTTAATAGATTCAGCTACGGTATGCTTAACTCTTGCTTCAACATTTTCATTCCAATTTTTGCCTTGTGAAAGAAAGACATTTCTCATTCTATCCGACCATTTAGAATTTCCTCTAAATTGAGTTACATTAATATCAACACCATAATCATTTAGAATATTTTCTGCATACACGACTTTATTTAGACAATCTTCAAACTCTGAATTTGTCATACCATTGCAGATTATAAAAGTTGCATCTTTTTGCTTAAGCATTCCTTCTTTTTCAGCTTTCTCAAAAGCTTCTTTACCTGCTGAATCATTATCTAAAAGAACGTGATTGGTGCATAATGCATTTTTTAATAGAGATAATTTATAACCCAAATTACTTGCTCCACCTAACTTATCAATTACTAAATAATGATTTTTTAAAGCTTTAGATAATTTATCACTTAAATGTGGTAAGAGTGACTTTAATGCAATTACATCTTCTTCACCTTCAACAACAAGAACATAGCTTGCATTTAATAAATTATCTGAAGCTTTCACTCCAATTAATTCTCTTATTTCTTTAATATTTTTGGACGCTTTTGCTTTTCCTGAATCAATAATAATATTTCCTTTGATATTGTTTCTATTTACAAATAATGGATTGTGAGTTGAAACAATAACTTGATTTGAGTTAGCTAAATCATAAATTGTATCTTTTAAGATATGTATAGCTCCTGGGTGTAAGTGTGATTCTGGTTCTTCAATTGCGACAATAGATGCAGTTCCTTTATCTAAGGTTATATCCTTTAAAAGACCTAATGCAGACAGACTTTTTACTCCATCACCTTTATACTCAAGGTTTGTTTTATTCCCGTCATCAATCATTACATCAAACTGTTGACGTAATGCAAAACGTCTTCTTCTTTCTTGAATTTCAATATTAACTTCTTTTATATTGGGTATGAATTCTATCAAGGATTCTTTAATGTTATTTGATAGTTTAGCAAGTATGGGTGCTTGTAAGTCTTTAATAACTTGTAATGCTTCTTTATATTCTTCTTCTCTTTCAAGAATAGATAATTCTTTTGAAAGCATATCGTCTACTACATCCATTGCTTCTTTGTCTGTTCTAACAGCAGGAATATAGTTGAAAACTATTCTTCGAGCAATATATTCGGCAATTCGGCTAGATTTTGAATTAAGAGTTTTAGAACCACGCCCCGTTTTAATCACTTTAATTTTGGGCTCTAAGTCTTTACCTATTCTAATTTCAATAGGTAATGTACCGTTTAGATTACTTTTGATTTCTTTTTTAAATTCAACGACTTCATCTTCCGTTAATTCAAATTCAAGTCTGAAAATTGATTGAGTATTAGTTTTTCTATTTTGTATTGAGATAGGAAAATCTCTTTCCCAATCATATGACATTCCATTTCTCCTTCTCCTAGCTAAACTATTCAGATAAGAACTTCTTCTATTTGAACCGTGAATTCTCAAAATTTCCATTGAAACATTCAGTGCCTTAAGCATATTTGATTTTCCTTCATTATTTTTTCCGATTAGAACAGTAATTTCGGAAATTGGAATCTTATAAGCTTGTGTTATACTTCTATAGTTTGTAACAGAAAATTTTACAATATTCATAGTTTGTTTTAGTTGTAGCTAACGTTTTTGTATATTATTTGTTGCGTATTTCAAGCATTAAATATAGTAAATAAAAGCGGAATAGAAAATCCCCTAAGGATTTTCGTAAGTAGGTTAGTACTAGTAATAAATTATATACGGTGTTACCACACGTTTTTATTTAGCTATTATTTCTATTATTGAAAAAAAACTATTGTTGAACGAATGAAATAAAATTGCAGATAAAATTCCAGAATTCAATCTAATATAAGATAATAAAATACCGTCTAAAATTCTAGGTAAAAGAAATATAGGAGAAAATATTAATAATTCTATTGTTAATTCATAGTTTTTTAAATGCAAGAAACTAAATATTAATAAAAAAGAATAAAAAATTGGTAGTTTATTTTTAGACGAGAAATCGAGTATGTTTTTTAATCTTTTTTCATTTAAAACCAAGTAAACAATTATTCCTACTGTAATCGATAAAATAAGTGAATATTCATATTTCAATTCTGCTAAAACTCTGCAAAAACTTAGTGAAAGACCAATTGAAGCAATAGTTAAATTCCATTTTGAAAGTTTAAGAGGAAGTCTAAAAGACAATTCTTCTAATATAGGTGCGTATATAGAAGCTAGTATTAGTATTTCAATTTCTGAAAATGATTCGAGTCCTGTTTCAATCAAATTTAGAGGTATCTCAAAAACTCCTAACCAGCTTAAAAAGGAAATTAGACCTAATGATATTATTTTGAAAACTAGTAATATTAAAAGTATTTTCCCTATGAAAATAGACATTTGAAAAGGACTTCTTTTTTTGTTTTCAACAGAGCCTGTTTTTATAAGGTTCCAAATTTTTGTTAGTTCACTCAATTTTTTTAAAAAATGTTTGGTAACGTGATTGTATATGGTTTGTTGCGTGTTTCGAGCAACTAATTTAGTTAATAAAAACGGAAAAGAAAATCCCCTAAGGGATTTTCGTAAGTAGGCTAACACTAGCAATAAATTATATACGGTGTTAGCCACAGTATTTTTTTACGCTTCAACTCTCGCACCTTTCTGTGCATTATGATATCTACATAATATTTGTCCGTTTTCAATGTCTGTTATTCCACCTTTTGCGTGAGGAAAAACATGGTCAGCTTGATATTCACTCCAACTTACTGTTGATTCCTTTTCTCCTTTGTTTTCTCTCAAACATTTTTGACAAAGTCCTTTATCTCTACGATAAATTTTAATTCTATCTGCCTCACTAAACATTCGTCTGTCGTCTTTTGTCGTTAATGAAAGTTCATTTTTATCTAAATACTCAAAAAATAGTTGACGAAAAATCATGTCTCGTTCTTTTAAATTATAAGCGCTTTGTTGTCTGTTATTACTAAAATGTATGATATCTAAATCGTCTCCATTTTGTTTGCTCCAACGTTGATAGAAAGAAAAGAAAGAGTCTTTAATCCATTGTTTTTCTTTGTCGTCAATTACGTAATGATTTCTCAAATGTCTAACTAATTGATAGACTGAAATAATTACATATTCACGACTTAATTCTTTAATTCCGTTCTTTTCGTCAATCATTGTGTCGTTGCCAAAAATATCAAAAAGTAAATTCAGAGTTCGGATACAACTTTTAGCTGTTTCTGTATTTTCAAAATCTTCATTCCCAATTCCATCTACCCTTATATACTTGTCTATAAAATCAAAGATTACTTTGTCTCTAACATCAATATAATCGTTTTCCTCTTCTAAAATTAAGAACCTTGTAAAAAGTGCCAAATGTTGCATTCGGTCATTTTTTCGATCTATTATTTTGAAAAACTTATGTTTATTTTTGTTTGAGTCGATTGGTTTATAATTCTCAAAATCGAAAGTTATATCATCACTATATTTTACAACAAAATTCCTTGCAGTTGAAGCTAATTGAGCGTGAGCAATCTCCATAAAATTTAGACTTTCTCCTTGTTGAAGTCTCCAAAAAATCTCGGTTGCAATTTTTTGATGTTTTGGGTTTTTTGGGTCTTCAATACTTTTGATTACATCTCCGCTTATGTGAAGATTTTTGTCAATGAACATTCTAAACTCAGGTGACAAATCTTTAAAATACTTTCCTGGAAGTTCTGGGTGAATTTCTGCAAGTGATTTTGGTAATTTGAAAATGTTGTTAAAGAAATTTTGAATTGAGGTAATTCTTTGTTGTCCGTCAATAATTTCATTTACAGTTTTTTCATCTGAAAGTCGTACTTCTCTAATTACTAACTTTGGAACATAGTAACGTCTAAAAACACTATCAATTAGAGCTTGTTGTTTTTTTACACTCCAAACAGCTTTTCTTTGGTAAGGTGGTCTTGTGATATAGTAATCGGTATAATCGTGAAAATCTTTCAGTCGTATTTTATCTTCTACGATTAAATATTCTTGTTTTGGGTTAAATGACATTCGTTTTCTCGGTTTATATATTGTGGCTAACGGTTTTATATATGGTTTGTTGCGTATTTCAAGTTCTAAATATATTAAATAAAAACGGAATAGAAAATCCCCTAAGGATTTTCGTAAGTAGATTAGTACTAGCAATGAATTATATATATTGTTGTACTGCGTTATTTTTCTTCTATCCCGATTTCTTTAAAATAATTCCAGGTGCCATCATAAAATGATTTAGGTCTTGTATGATCTATTTCAGACCCATTTGGAATAAATATAATCATTCCTTGTCTAGATCTAGTTAAAAGAACTCTATATGTGTTTTTAAGATATTCTTTACTTATTTCTTGATTTATATTTTGCCATTTGCTGCCTTTGAAATTTTGAAAACACCATTTTTTATTTTCAATATGAAAATTAGCACCCCAAGCTAAGCAAGTCCAATCTATTTCTAAACCCTGAATATCAAACTCTGTAGCAATCTCTTCTAAAAAATAGGAAGACCTAATATCTTCTTTTGAGTTTAAGAACCAATTAGGAGCTTTAATTTCATTCTTTACGTCAATTCCTAAAGGTCTCAATCTTCTTGCTCCTGAAGACGCAATTAAACCAGTTCTTTCAGAACCTTTAGCTTGTTCTCTAACCCATTTTTTTGCTATAGATAGATCCCTAGTAATATAAATTGGAAAGTCATTTTTTATTTCTTGATAAATAGTACTTGCATTATCCGTATTTAAATTTAAAAGTTCATGTACAAAAGTAGCAAGTTTTTCAGATCTAAAAGACCTAACAGAAACAGATAAGTGTAATTCTTTTTTAGAATTTGCATTTGATTCAAGCCATTGTTTTTGATTCTCTGTTTTTATGTAATTCTTACTATCAGTTATTAAGTTTGAATAATGAATATTCCAGTCAGAATAATTATTTTCAAATACATTGATCCATTCCTCAAGTCCAGCTTCTCCTGTGTTTATTTCTTGACCACCACCAATAAGACAAATGATAGTACACCAATCTTTATGTCTATTCATTACGTCAATCAAAAATTCAGGTTCCGACATACCAAAATTTTCAATTCCTTTTTTACGTTTCATAAAAGAACTTACTTGTTTTTCATTCCAAGCTCTTTGAGCTTCATCAAAAACAACAACCTTTTCTGTTGGTTCAATATTGTATTTTAAATATTCATCTCTAAAGTGGTGTATATTCTGAATAAATGCATTGGTTTCTCGTTTTGCATTTTCTTTAGTTATAGATTCTCCATTTTTTTTTGAACTTTTAACTAAATCACGAGCTAATGCTTCTCTAAGAACATCTACTAAAGGGCCATTTCCTGAGAGAAATACCGCATGTTCATTTTCATCTGCTTTCATTCTCTCGTTAGCAATATTAAGTCCAGCAAGAGTTTTTCCAGCACCTGGAACACCAGTTACAAAACAAATAGTTTTTTTGTTATTAATTTTAGAATCTTCAATTATTCTATTTAAACAACTTGTAGTTTTAGATAGATTTATAGTTCCCGAATCTGATCTTGATATTTCTTCTACATTATGTCCTTTGTATAAAGCTTGTGCAGCTTCAACAATAGTTGGAGTGGGTTTGTAAATCGAATTTTCCCAAGAATTATAATTAATATAATTTTTTGATTCATTTAAAAACTTCTTTAAAGTTTCTTTTAAATTCTCTTTGTTAGTTTTTGCTACATCTTTAAGATTCGAAATTTTTATTATTTCAGATTCTTGACTTTGTGCATTTGTAGCAACTAAAACTGGAATTAATTTAGCATTATGACTTCCTTCGTGAAAATTTTTTAAATCTAGAGTATAATCAAGTACTTGTGCTTGTGCATAATTTTCAAAACCTCCATCACCAACTTTGAATTCAATTACAAATATTGAATCTTTAATTATTATAATATTATCAACTCGTTTCCCCATTCTTGGAATAGCAAATTCAAAATATATCTGCCCTTCAAAACCAGTTAATTGAACTTTTAAAATTTCAATTTGTTTAACCCACGCATTTTTTTGTAAGTCTTCTAATTGTCTGTTTGAATGGTTTAGACTTAATTGTCCTAATATTGAGTTTTTATCCTCTGTAATAAATTTTGAAATTGAATTTTTATAGTAGGCTCTATTCATTAATTTTATTTTTTAATGCAGTACAACGTTGTTGTATATGGTTTGTTGCGTTTTTGAAGCACTAAATTTAGTAAATAAAAACGGAATAGAAAATCCCCTAAGGATTTTCGTAAGTAGGCTAGCACTAGCAATAAATTATATATGGTGTTAGCAAATGTTTTTTAGAAAGGAAGATTTTCAGGTTCATCTATATTACAATTATTATCTGTTTTTTCTTCAATTTCTTGAATAAACTTAATTAAACTGTTTACATTATTTAAAATTAAAATACTTTCAGAATAATTTATAATTGATTTATTATGATGAGCAAAACTTTGATTATTTCTAACATAATTAAAAGAATCTAAAATTGAAATAGAGAATTTTAATATTCTAATTGTCATTTCAGATTCGATTACATTTTTTTGGGTTAATACTTTTACATATTTTCCAAAAATAGCATTTAAAGACTCTTTCTTTTCATAATGAATTTGATGTTTTTCACATAAATTTCTTATATATCCAACAATATACGTGTGTAATCTATCTAAACCAGCTTCAGGCTGATTTTTTAATATGTGATTTTTTATAGACTCTGATAATAATTTATAATCTCGAGTATTTTCAATTGGTTTTATTGCATCAATTTCAGCAATATCTATTTCATCTTTTAATTTGTGACCAATTTTATAGCATTCTTCAAGAGTTTCATAAGGTTTATTGTAAGAATAACCAATTTCTTTACTGTAATCAAGTAATTCAATTATAGATTTTCCAACTAAATAATTATTCTCTTTTTTCCAAAACTCTCTTAATCTGTTTGCTTTTGAGCCACTATTTCCACTATTGTATTTTTCATTATATATTTCAATATTAAATGACTCTAAAAAAAAATCTTCAAATGTTCTGTTAACAAAATCTAAAACATATCCTTCTTCCATATCGAGGCATTTTTCTAATTTTTTTCTTTCAATTCGAGTAATTTTAGACATTTATTTAGAGTCTCTTTTTGTATTATACTGATATAGGTTGACCTTTTTTTAGGTTAATTTATATCGTTCAAACTATTTTTTTAGCCGTTTATAATGCAAAAAATAATTTGAACTATATTTGTTTTTAAATAGTTAGTTGGGGTAAATTTACATTATTTTTTCGATATGATTTATATTTTATATTCGGATTTAAATGTACTTCCGCAGGTTTTCTTAAATTTAGGCTAAAATGTGTTCTTAAATTATTGTATATATCTATCGCTTGTTTTGTGATTTTTTGAGCAATAGCTGTATTTTTAATGATTTCTTTTAAAGCATATTCGTACTTTAAAGTTCTGTTGATTCTTTCAGCAATAGCATTTTCGTAGGGATCATATTTTTCGGTCATACTCATGATAATTCCATTACTTTCAGCAAACTCAGTGTATTTAGGATTACAATATTGGAATCCTCTGTCAGAATGATGGATAAGTTTTTCATGAGGGTATTCTCTATTTTTAATAGCCATAGCGAGCGCATCGGTACAAAGTGATGTCTTCATGTGGTTATCGAGTTTATATCCCATAATTTGCTTTGAGTATGCATCCGTAACGATTGCTAAGTAGTTGTGTCCATTTTCAGTTTTGATGTATGTAATATCAGCTACCCAAAGTTGCTCTGGTCTAGTAGGAACGTGTTGTTTTACAATGTTTTTATATTTTCTAAAAAGATGTTTAGAATTTGTTGTTGTTACATAGTTTTTTCTTTTAGGAATAAGTAAGTTATGAAGCCTTAAAAATCGATAAAACTTATCTCTACCGATGTTAATATTCTGATTAACCATATCGTTTTTCAATTCGGTGTACAGTTTAATTCCTCCAGTTTTCGAACCTACAGTTTTACGATATTGTAGCACCATTTTAATTAGTTTTTTATCATTTAACTGTTTGTTTTCTTGTTTTTTAATTCTTTTGTAGAAGGCTTGTTTACTAATCCCAAAACACTGATAGAACCATTTTCTTTTAAAATGTTTTTCTTCTTTATTTCTATCTCTTTTGCTAATGTTTCGGGCAACGACTTTTTTGACATATCGACTCCAGTAATGATTTCCATATCGGCAATAATATCTTGCTGAAAGTCTTTTACAAACTCCAGTTCTTCAATTCGTTCCTTTAGTTTTTTAATTTCATCTAATTTACTCATACCATTATTTTGTTGAGCTAAGGTACTATATTTTCTAATCCAATATGCAATAGTAGTTCTAGGAACCTCATATTTTTTGGAAGCAAAGTTTGTAGATATTTGACCATTTTGAATTTGGTCAACGATGAATAATTTGAGTTCTAAAGTTACTTTTTCGTACGTTTTTTTTCGCCAGGGTTGTTTTTGTAATTTCATAAGTGACTATCAGTAATTGATGAATTTTTAGTCAACCTATTTCAGTAAAGTTCATTTTTTTTAATTAAGCACAACGTGTTTGTATAAGATTAGTTGCGTGGTTTAAGCACCTAATTTAGCAAATATAAACCGAATAGAAAATCCACAAGGATTTTCGTAAGTAGGCGAGAACCAGCCATTAATTATACATGTTGTTGCCATTAGTACTTTTCATTTTTTGTTCAAAATCCAGTTTTAATCCACAAAAGTTTCTCTTATAATATCTTTACATTTCTCTATTTCAGATTTCGATAATTGGTCAAACGTTTTTAATATTCGAGATTTGTCAATTGTCCGGATTTGGTCAATTGCAATCATTCCTTTCTTTCCGTTATGTTTTACTTTAATTCTGGTCGGATAATTTTTCAAGTTAGTCGTCATTGGTGCAACTACGATTGTTCTTAAAAACTTATTTATCTCGTTAGGTGAAACAATCACACAAGGTCTTGTTTTTTTAATTTCGCTACCAATTGTTGGGTCAAGATTTACGAGTATGATTGAATATTGTTCTAATTCCATTCCTCAAAATTTTCGTCTTCAAAAACATCATTGAATAATAATCGGTCGTCATTATTCTCACGCATTTCTTCAAATGCTTTTCCCCAGTTTTTTCTTGGACTACTAATTGGTTTTAGGATTATTTGCCCTCTTTCCAAAATCATTTCGACTTTGTCTTTAATATTATACTTTTCCAAAACAGTCTTGCTTAAACGCAGACCTTTAGAATTTCCGATTTTTATAATTGCTGTTTCCATAATTTATATTTGTAATTACAAAGTTAGTACAAATTATTCAGTCCGCAAAGTTTTTTCGTATTAATGGCAACGTTTACTGTATGGTTAGTGGCGTATTAAAAGACTAAAAATTTCGGTAAGTAATGAACTTTATAAAAAAGTACTTTACTTTAAGTTTAGCAGTTAGTAGCCATTAACTATACAGATTGTTGTAGCCAGTTATTTTTCGTTTTCAATCTGTTTTAAAATATATTCTAAAGGTGCGTTTACATTACTTATGTATTGCTCAAAATTCGGTATAACTTTATGGTCAGGAATTACTCCACTTCCAAACGGTAGTTTTTGTTCAACATTCATAACAAATTGTAAAGCAGGAATGTCTATTTCAATTTTCGAGTTTGGCAAAGTAAGTTCTTGGCTATAACCACTTGTGTTTCCCAAATATCCTCCTCCAGTTTCTTGCCCTACAAAAGTCCCTTTATTATTTGAATAAACCATATTGCTAAATTCACTTCCACCAGAATAAGTTATTGGGCTGATGATAACATATACCTTTCCTGAAAATTTGTTTTTCGGCGCTTTTTTGTACGCCATTAAACCGTATCCAATCCATTGTCTTCTTTCTAAAGAGCCATCTGTCATTTTTTTGTTTACAAATGTTCTTTCTAAAAATCCAAATGTTTTTAATGTTATTGGCTTGTCAATACCATTATCAAGAACTGCTTTTTGAGTTTTTGCTCTGACTTTCTTATATTTTTGATAATTGTCTCCTAAGTATGAATAAACGATTCCTTCATTGCCTTCTGTTCCACCTCCGTTTTCGCTTACATCAATTATTAGATTTGTAATATTATTATTTGAAATTGACTCAAAACTATTTTTTAAAAATTTACTCAAGCTTCTTTCTTTAGTTTCCTTTTTTATATCAGAGTTAGAAAACGAATGAAGTCCTAAATAAGCAGTTGTTTTGTTTAGTATTTTAAACTCTAATAAGTCTTTTTCTTTATCATCTTTATTGTTTGAATTTCTTGAACGTAAATGTTTGTTGATATTTTTAATTTTTAAAGGCCTAATAATTAATGGGTTATCTAATTCTTTAAATTTAATATTTACTTTTTTAATGTTACCGTAGTAGTAAAAATAATATTTAGAGAAATTAAACCCTTTTAGGTCACTATATTTAACTGTTTTTATAAAACCATCTGAAGCAAATAAGCTTCCAATTTTTCCAACAATATCGATAGGTTTCTCTCCATTTATAGATTCAATTTCCTTTCCTTCAATTTCCAATTCTTGATAATTCGAACCATTTTTGACACAATATAGTTTTGTGCCAAGAAAGACAAAAGTTAAAGGGATAAAAGTAGATTCTTTATTTATCTTTTCTTTTACACTTTTCGGTAAATATATATCTGTATGGTCTTCTCTTGAAAGTGCTACTAAAGGTGCAATGAGTTTATGAAATTCAAGCACATTTATATCTTTATTTATTTGGGCTTTTACTTTTCTGAAAGCATTATCTACACTGTCTTTTGGTGTATACCAATACATTCCAGAGTGGAACTTATTTAATCCTTGATAGAGAATCTCTAAATCGTTGTGTAGTTTTTGTTTCTCAATATTCGGAAAATCGCCAAAATTTTGACCAAAAGAAATTTTAAACGATAAAGTCAAAATAATTAAAAGGATTGATATTTTATTCATTAGCGGTTTTTTTTAATTGGCTACAACGTTTTGTATATGGTTTGTTGCGTTTTTAAAGCACTAAATTTAGTAAATAAAAACGGAATAGAAAATCCCCTAAGGATTTTCGTAAGTAGGCTAGAACTAGCAATAAATTATATACGGTGTTATATACCGTTATTTATTCCAAATTTTTGCGGTACTTGCATTATATATATTCACTTTACAATCAAATTTATCTTTAATTGATTCAATATGTTTTAAATCTGATTCTGAATATACTCCAATGTAAATACTGAATAATTTACCTGTACTTCTATTGTCTTTATTAAATTTTGATGCTTTATTCAAAGCTTCAATAATATGATTATCATATTCTCCAAAATTAAACCCAAACGTTACTAATGAACCTGAAATACTCGAAAGTTCATCATAAGTGTCAGTTAAATATTTATTATGCGAAATATGATTTAATTTTTCTTTTCCATTTCCAGCTGTAACAAAAATAGGATAATGCTTATTATCTAATCTCTTCTTAATATTTTCAAGTAAGTATGTATTATTACTATAAACTTCTTTAATAATATCGATTCCAGAGTCAAATAGGTGTAAAGCTCCATGAACATAAAATACACTTTGTTTAGATTTATTTGCTCCCCAAGTTAATTCTGAAAATTCAGGTTCTTCACCTCTTTTAACATCTTCTTCATTTTCAAGCTCTTTTCCAAATCCGTCAATTGCATTTTTAGACGAATTTCTCATTAAAACCCAATAAAGTAACAAATCGTAATTAGTTGAAAAGACCTTTCCAGAATTATCAAGAAAGTCAGATAAATATTTAAAACAAGATTCACTTTTTTCATCTGGAACTTCGAATACGTGTTCAGGATGAAGTTCTTTAATTGCATTAATTAAACTTTCTTGTAATTCTTTGTTTGCAATTCTTAATTTTTCAGCAAATGATTTATCTGAACTAAAAGCTTCTGCCATTTGGATGAAGTTGTCAATCTGTTGCATTACAAGTTCAAAATTCTTTGTATTTATGATATTGAATAGTTTTGTTAGCACTTCATTATCTAAATTTTCTATAAAAGAGTATAATGCGTTGTATGAAAAAATTTCCGAATCGTAAGACATACTAAATCCATTTCCAAGTAGTAAATGTTTCGTTCTCTTCTTTTCTTCTAAATATTTACAAACATCTTTATATGATGGTAATTCTTCAATTTTCATTTCTTTTTCGAAGTTTTTTTGGTAATGGTATATAACGCCTAGTGTATGTGGCGTATTTTTCCGCCAGGAAAATATGCGCTCATACACTTTGTTAACGTGCGTTTTTTCTTTTTTAATTAAAATACCGTTATAAAATCACACATTTTTCAGCGTTTTTATTCGGCGTTTAACTTGTCTAAATTTTCATATAAATTTACGCTAAAAAATCTAACATCGGGGATATTCCGAACATTTTTTCATTTTTATTTTCGATTGCGTAAACGAGCTAAAAAGTCCGCCATTTTCATTTCGGAATTATAAGCAAAATCTTACGTGATATTTGTCAAAATCTACTGTTTTACGATTCCGTTTCTATTGCGTAAACGAGCTAGAAAGTCGGCTATTTTCATTACAAATAGATTCACGTAATCTTTGTCAGGATTTTACTTTTCGAAAACGCTTAATTCCGTTAATATTCCGTGTAATTTGGCTTAATGCAGGTTAACGGTTTATATATGGTTTGTTGTGTTTTTCGAGCAACTAATTTAGTAAATAAAAACGAAATAGAAAATCCCCTAAGGATTTTCGTAGGTAGGCGAGCACTAGCAATAAATTATATATTTTGTTAGCTTTTCGTTTATTTTTCCTTTTTTACAATTAAAATACCGATATAAAACTACATATTTTTCAGCATTTTTATTCGGCGTTTAACTTGTCTAAATTTTCATTCCTAATTTCGTAAACAGGCTAAAAGTCCGCCATTTTTATTTCAGAATTACAGACAGATTCTTGCGTAATATTTGTCAGAATCCCACAGTTTTTCATTTCCGATTGTATAAACAGGCTAAAGTCTGCCGTTTCCATTTCAGAATTACAGACAGATTCTTGCGTAATATTTTTCAAAATCTTCTGTGTTAAAATTCCATTTCTAATTGCGTAATATTTATCAGGATTCTACTTTAGGAAAACGCTTTATTTTTCCAATTTCACGCATTTTTTTTGTTAATGAAAGCTAACGTTTTGTATATGGTTTGTTGCGTTTTTGAAGCACTAAATTTAGTAAATAAAAACGGAATAGAAAATCCCCTAAGGATTTTCGTAAGTAGGTTAGTACTAGCAATAAATTATATACGCTGTTAGCAAATCGTTTTTATTTGTTTTTCCAAGCTCTTACAGATTCAATAATCAAATTACAATATTCTTGTTGTTTTATAGTTCTATTGTTAGGGTGGTATGCTGACAGTAAAAGTTTCTCTTTGTTTTCGTAGATGTGTAATGATTTGTTACTTTTATCTATTCTAATTTCTCCAAACATTTCAAAAAAGTCATTGTCCAAAAAATTCATTGTATTACCAAAAATAATTATGTCTGGGTTTATGAGCTGTATTTGTTCATGAATTGCATTTTTATTTTCGTTATAATAACTCTTAATTTTATTCCAGTCGGCATTGCTGTCTCCAGGGACTTTTTTTAAATTTATATAAGCAACTTTATTAAGGATTTCAATAATTGATTGGTCATTATATACACTTCCCATATCTTCCCAATTTAAATCATTCAAAATTCCATATGTTGTATATATAATTGGTGTAAAGGTATTAGCCCACCCAGATTTTATTCCTTGACCACTTTCATTTTTAAGGTCTTTTAAAGCATCTCTAAAATCCCAATCATAATCATCAATACTATTAGCTTCTTTTAAAATCCATAATATTTTGGGATTAGTCGAATTATATTCTGATATATTTACAATTCCATCAGCTACAAATTTTCCTTTAAATTTCTCTATATTTTCTTTAAATTTCATTTTTTAATGTTTGCTAACGGTTTTTGGTATGGAAAGTTGCGTTTTTGAAAACGTAATTTTCCGATGTTTAAATTTAAGTTATTTATGTTTTAGAAACATTCTATTTTATTGAATTTAGCAATTTTTTATACCAGTTGTTATGCCCTGTTAATTTTATTGTCAATTTGGTTGAATATATCTTCAAAGTTGTAAAAATCTGAATTAAGTTTTCGTGTTTCTAAAATATAAGTTTCAAATTCTCTCTTTTTTAGCTTTCTATTTCGAGATTTAACTACTCCATTTTTTAAATGCTCATCAATATCAAATATTAGGTTCTCATCTAGTTCTTCAAATATATTATCATCAAATAAATTTTCAATTCCAGAATGAATTTCTTTAATCGTATTATTCGGATTTTGTTTAAATATAAATGGAATTAATGAAGCTGTTTTATTTGTATTACAATCAGTAAAAGAACCTCTTGCATCACAATCAAATATGAAAAATATTTTGAATCTGTCAAAACCTGTTTTCACAAACAATTTAAATAACTTTTGAAGTTCATTTTTTCCTCCAGCATCCTTAATTTCAATTTCTAGTTCTGGAAAAAAGATTTCTTTAGCTCTCTCCAGATATAGATAATTAAAACCTTCTGAATAAATAATTGGTTTATCAATAGTTTCTATTTTCTCTTTAATTTTTTTTAATTGATTTCTCTTTTCTTCAAAGAGTTGATTAAGTTCTTGATTTAAATAAAAAAATCCAAGTTCTTCTTGTAGCAATTCCCAGTCAGAGTTTAAATTTGAAGAATCAAATTTGATTTTTCCGTTTGTAGTGAATTTTAATTTAGAGATTTTAGAACTTTTGGTGTATGTGTCTTTCCAAACTCTAAATAGTCCGATGTGTCTAGCTCTTAAAGATAAAAAATTGAAAGAATGTGTAGTTATAAATATTTGTGCATTATTTGAATATACATCTCTAAATTTTTCTGATAAAATTTGAGCATTTTTATACTCATATGAGTTTTCAGGTTCTTCAAAACCCCAAATGAAATATTTTTTAGCTTTATATTCTTTTTTTATACTGTTATTTGTAAACGATAATTCTTTTATAGCAATGAAATTAAGTATTTCTGGAATTAGTTTCGCTTGAAAGCCATCTCCTCTTAATGTTAAGTCTACTTTTCCAGTTTGTACAATCAATGCTTTAAATAGATTAATTAAATCCGATGGAAGTTGAAATACAGGTTCAATTGGATTCAAGTTCGTTGACCCTATAGAATTTTTGAATTCGGACATTAAAATATTTGTTTCTTCTTGTATAGCTTTTTCAAATTTATTTTTACTTCCTTCTACGTTAGAAATTTTAGTTTTCCATAGAGTTTGTTGAAGTTCTCCGTATAAATGAGAGAAATAATTAGTGTCTTTTATTGCAGGAATATAATGATATTGAATTGAATTTATTAAATCAGTTAATTGCTTTTGTAGGCTTGCCCTAGCATTTGATTTTAATGTTTTAACTCCTGTACTGTTTTCTTCTAAAAAAGAATCAAACAAATCTTTCTTTTCAGTTTCAAAATCTTTTTCTATGCTTGAAAGTTGATCAAATAAACTATATTCTGAAGTTTTTTTCCATTTTCTACTTACCCAAAATTTTTCAGGAAGATAAATATTTGATTCTTTCTCTTGATTTTTACCTTTATTTTTCGGGTTATTGAACCAAACTTTTATTGTAACAAGTTCTTCCTTAATTTCTAAATCGTCTATTGATTCTCGTTTGAAAAAATCTTTGTCAAAATCAAAGAAATTTATCAAATCTGTTTTTTTATTGAAAAATAAATTTAATGCTCTTAAAATATTCGATTTACCAGAGTCATTTGCTCCAGAAATTATATTTAGAGGTTGACATTTAGTTACCTTATATGATTCTTTTTTTCTATTTCCGAATGAACGAAAATTCTTGATTTCTATCTGTTCAATTATATTCATTAGGAGCAGTAATTTTCTTTTTCATAATATGGCATAACGGTTTATATATGGTTTGTTGCGTTTTTAAAGTACTAAATTTAGTAAATAAAAACGGAATAGAAAATCCCCTAAGGATTTTCGTAGGTAGGCGAGTACTAGCAATGAATTATATATGTTGTTGTGTGTAGTGTTTATTCAGTCAGAAATTTTTCAGATGTTAGAATAGTTGATTAATAGTAATTTAGTGCTCCTAAAAAGGCTTTTTGAACTTCTTTTGCTTTAACAGTTTCGTTATTAATTTCAATATTTTTTGTAGCACAAGCATCACTTATTACTGTACATTCAAATCCGAAATCTTTCGCAGCTCTCGTTGTAGCATCTACACACATATGTGTCATCATTCCGCATATTACTAGTTTTTCAACTCCTATTTTATTTAAATATTCTAGAAGGTCAGTCTCTCTAAAGCTATTAGGGTAGTTTTTTGTAATTACTTTCTCATTTTTATTAGGTTTAACACTTTCGTGGATTTTTACACCAAAAGTATTAGGAATAAAAAATGTTGAATTTGTTCTAGTCGAAAGGTGTTCTATATGAATAACTGGCATTTTTTTGTCTCTAAAATTCTGTAAAATTAATTGAGCTTTTTCTCCTGCTTTTTCAGGTTCAGAAAGTTCCATTTTTCCTCCTTTAAAATAATCATTTTGAATGTCAATAAGTATTAATGCTGTTTTCATTGTATCAGTATCGGTTTGAGCTTTTGCTATATTTGTTATTAAAATTAGAGTTAAAATCAATAATATTTTTTTCATTTCATTTCGTTTTTTGCATTACACACAACGCCTAGTGTATGTGGCGTATTTTTCCGCCAGGAAAATATGCGCTCATACACTTTGTTAACGTGCGTTTTTTCTTTTTTAATTAAAATACCGTTATAAAATCACACATTTTTCAGCGTTTTTATTCGGCGTTTAACTTGTCTAAATTTTCATATAAACTTACGCTAAAAAATCTAACATCGGGGATATTCCGAACATTTTTTCATTTTTATTTTCGATTGCGTAAACGAGCTAAAAAGTCCGCCATTTTCATTTCGGAATTATAAGCAAAATCTTACGTGATATTTTTCAAAACCTACTGTTTTACGATTCCGTTTCTATTGCGCAAACGAGCTAGAAAGTCCGCTATTTTCATTACAAACAGATTCACGTAATCTTTGTCAGGATTTTACTTTTCGAAAACGCTTAATTCCGTTAATATTCCGTGTAATTTGGCTTAATGCAGGTTAACGGTTTTATATATGGTTTGTTGCGTATTTCAAGTTCTAAATATATTAAATAAAAACGGAATAGAAAATCCCCTAAGGATTTTCGTAAGTAGATAAGTACTAGCAATAAATTATATATGTTGTTGCAAGTAGTGATTTTCTAACTAAATTTTTCATTTCGATATTCCTTTTGTAAATCTGTATGTTTATTAGGTTTCATATATAGTCTTATTATTATACTTAAATGTTAATAATTGAGGTACCTCAAAAGTCGGGGACCCCTATAGTTATATAAGAAAGAAAAGAGGTCCCCGACTTTTTAACCCTATTCTTGGGTTATTTTAAGGCTTTTTCTCAAGATTTAAAATCAACACGTCTGTGAAGGGTGTTTTAAGTCCTTTTAATAGGTTTTAGCTTCTCTATAGTAGAGTACTCATTTTGAGAACTTTTAAACGTTTTAAACGCCGATATTATATTATTCCTAAAAATAGAGTAGTAGTCATTTTCAATTTTTCCAGTGTAATATTATTCAATATTAATTTCTAGAAAAGATAAATCACTAATTAGGAATTTCAGGCTGAAATTCCGCCATTACTTGCAACGGTGGCGGTATGAAACCGTTGGGGATTGCGGGCTACTTTCCTGTCAAGTTACACCGAACTTGATGCGTGGCAGAATGTTTGAATAACCACTTAAACCCCAGTGTTTTATACCGCGTGTTGTGTGCCGTAATTTGTCTTTATCCTATTTCAATATCTGTCGATATAGTAGTTTATGCTTAGTCGTAATTATTGATATTGACTATTTTCTAGTGAACAACTACTGATATTTGCTTTCAACGTATCTTGTCCATTGAATACCATTATGATTGTATTTGCTGTGACATACTCCTCAGATGATGGCGATGAAGTGAAAAATATTCCGAATTTTTGATTAAATTCTTTATTGTTATTTAATTCAATTTTAGCATCATAAATTAATCCGTCTCCATAAGTCCTTATAGAAGCACTATCACCTTGGATTGTTCCTACAATAGTAACTCCTACATCAACTCCACCAATACCATTTTCTTTCAAATTCCATTTCTGACTAGTTAAATTCAATACCGCTCCATTGTCGTTATTATAAATTTCCGCACTTTTCATGCAAGTAATTTCTTTGGGAGAATCGTCCTCTTTACTACAAGAAAATAAAATAGTTAGTCCAACTAATAACACTGTGATTTTTTTCATTTCATTATATTTTTATTGTTATTAAAACTTTCAATAGAGATGCTTTTTTCTAATAATGGTTGCGTCTGCCTATTATGGCACACAACGGTTTATATATGGTTTGTTGCGTTTTTCGAGCAACTAATTTAGTAAATAAAAACGAAATAGAAAATCCCCTAAGGATTTTCGTAGGTAGGCGAGCACTAGCAATAAATTATATATTTTGTTAGCTTTTCGTTTATTTTTCCTTTTTTACAATTAAAATACCGATATAAAACCACATATTTTTCAGCGTTTTTATTCGGCGTTTAACTTGTCTAAATTTTCATTCCTAATTTCGCAAACAGGCTAAAAGTCCGCCATTTTCATTTCAGAATTACAGACAGATTCTTGCGTAATATTTGTCAGAATCCCACAGTTTTTCATTTCTGATTGCGTAAACAGGCTAAAAGTCCGCCATTTTCATTTCAGAATTACAGACAGATTCTTGCGTAATATTTGTCAGAATCCCACATTTTTTCATTTCCGATTGCATAAACAGGATAAAGTCTGCCGTTTCTATTTCATAATTGCGGACAGATTCTTACGTAATATTTATCAGGATTCTACTTTAGGAAAACGCTTTATTTTTCCAATTTCACGCATTTTTTTTGTTAATGAAAGCTAACGGTTTTATATATGGTTTGTTGCGTGTTTCAAGTTCTAAATATATTAAATAAAAACGGAATAGAAAATCCCCTAAGGATTTTCGTAAGTAGATAAGTATTAGCAATAAATTATATATGTTGTTGTAATTAGTGATTTTCTAACTAAATTTCTCATTTCTTAATTTTCAATTTTTCCGTTTTATTTCTCTTTCTTTTTTTACGTTTCTACTTAAAACTCCGCCTTAATTAATTTCCACCTATTTATTCACGCTTTATTTTCTGCGTTAAATTCTGCTTTTTTCACGTTTCCGCTTAAAACTCAGCGCTAATTAATTTCTGCCTATTTATTTACGCTTTATTTTTAAGCGTTCAATTCTGTTTTTTCTCTTTTTTAGGGTTTACTTTCTAAAAATAGAGTATAAGTCATTTTCAATTTTTCCAGCGCAATATTATTCAATATTAATTTCTAGAAAAGATAAATCACTAATTAGGAATTTCAGGCTGAAATTCCGCCATTAATTACAACGGTTTATATATGGTTTGTTGTGTTTTTCGAGCAACTAATTTAGTAAATAAAAACGAAATAGAAAATCCCCTAAGGATTTTCGTAGGTAGGCGAGCACTAGCAATAAATTATATATTTTGTTAGCTTTTCGTTTATTTTTCCTTTTTTACAATTAAAATACCGATATAAAACCACATATTTTTCAGCGTTTTTATTCGGCGTTTAACTTGTCTAAATTTTCATTCCTAATTTCGCAAACAGGCTAAAAGTCCGCCATTTTCATTTCAGAATTACAGACAGATTCTTGCGTAATATTTGTCAGAATCCCACAGTTTTTCATTTCCGATTGCATAAACAGGATAAAATTCCACCGTTTCTATTTCATAATTGCGGACAGATTCTTACGTAATATTTTTCAAAATCTTCTGCGTTAAAATTCCATTTCTAATTGCGTAATATTTATCAGGATTCTACTTTAGGAAAACGCTTTATTTTTCCAATTTCACGCATTTTTTTTGTTAATGAAAGCTAACGTTTTTGTATATTATTTGTTGCGTTTTTCGAGCAACTAATTTAGTAAATAAAAGCGGAATAGAAAATCCCCTAAGGATTTTCGTAAGTAGGCTAGTACTAGCAATAAATTATATACGATGTTACCCAACGTTTTTTAATCATTATCTTTTAATGAATCCCAATAATCGGCATCAAGTTTTTTTATTTCAATTGTTTGTTCAATTTGCATTCCTAAACCAAAATTATAGATATATTCAGCCAGTTGTTTTCCATCAATTAATACGAGAGTTGTTGAACCATTTAAGTTGTTTGCATATTCAATAGCTCCTTTTGTATAATAAGAAGTTGTTATAAAAACTCCTTTATTTGATTGTGCAACAGCTAATGCTCCAACAAATTTTTGTATTTCTTCTCTTCCAATTGAAATATCTGTTTTATACCTTTTAGCTTGAATATGAATTCTACCAAGTCCTAAAACATCTTCTTTTATTATTCCATCAATTCCTCCATCATTTGAAGCTTTAGTGACTAATCCAGAATTTTGAATTTCTCCACCATATCCCATTCTCTGCAATAAGCTAACAACTAATTTCTCAAATGCAATTGGTGTTTTAGTTAAAATCGTATTTATTATATCAGTATAAACAGATTTTTTAATATTTGAAAAAGAATTGTAAAGCTTTTCTTGAGGAGTTAATTCTGAAAAAGTGTCATCAAATTCAACTTGTTCTTCGAATTTATTTTTTTGTTTTTTAGGCTCTCTTTTTTCAATTTCGTTATTTATAAACTTATCTATTTGTTCAGGTTTTTCGATTAATTCGATTCCTTTTGTATTAATTTCATAAGTTCCTCTTTTGGGTTTATCAACAAGTCCTCCCATATTTAAATAACTTAAAGCCCAAGAAACTCTATCATAAAATATTGGTCCGTTTCCAGATTTGTACATTTGATTTAAATCCTCGTCAGTTAATTTAAAATGTTCTCCAAGTGGTTGAATAAATTCTCCAAGTTTTATTTTTCCTTTCGCCTTTAATAATTTTAAAGCTGGTAATCTTATTTCATCGTGTTTTGGTAATGTCATTAGCAATTTTTGTTAATGTTGGGTAACGCCATGTGTATGTGGCGTATTTTTCCGCCAGGAAAATATGCGCGCATACACTTTGTTGTGCCACGTTTATTCGGTAAATGGTTTTTCATTCCGCCGATTTTAAAGTGAATGAGTTATTAAATTATAATATTATGTCATTAAAAAATTCAGAAAAATTAGCAAATCGTTATGGAGAGGTTAAAATACCCGCAATTATTTCTTCCGCTCACGCATTCAATTTAATTCGCATTATTACTGAACCAAGTAAGTGTCACATGGATAAATTACCACGGATAAAAGAATTATTAAAACTTATGGATTCTGGATATTAAATTCTGGTTAGTACAAATTCAGTTTTCGAACCATCAGTATCAAAATCATCATAAATTATTTCATTAATGGAAAGCGACCTTATAATTCCAATTCCGACCGCTAAAGTAGGTATCATTATTTGTATATCGTCATATTTATTTTTATGGCTGAAAAATTTTTCTTTTTCAGAATGTGTTTCTCCAGAAGCGTCAGTAAATAAAAAATCCTCTTTTGTAGAGAAATCCAATATTCGACCATCGTCGAGTTTCCATTTTCCTATAATTATTTTGTTAAATTGTTCTATATTCATATTTTCAATTTTTCAGAGTTTGATTGGTAATGTGGTACAACGCTATGTGTATGTGGCGTATTTTTCCGCCAGGAAAATATGCGCTCATACACTTTGTTAACGTGCGTTTTTTCTTTTTTAATTAAAACACCGTTATAAAATCACATATTTTTCAGCGTTTTTATTGGGCGTTTAACTTGTCTAAATTTTGATATAAACTTACGTGAAAAAATCTAAAATCGGGGATATTCCGAACATTTTTTCATTTTTATTTTCGATTGCGTAAACGAGCTAAAAAGTCCGCCATTTTCATTTCGGAATTATAAGTAAAATCTTACGTAATATTTTTCAAAATCTGCTGTTTTACGATTCCGTTTCTATTGCGCAAAGGAGCTAGAAAGTCCGCTATTCTCATTACAAACAGATTCACGTAATCTTTGTCAGAATTTTACTTTTAGAAAACGCTTAATTACGTTAATATTCCGTGTAATTTGGCTTAATGCAGGTTAACGTTTTTGTATATTATTTGTTGCGTATTTCGAGCAACTAATTTAGTAAATAAAAACGAAATAGAAAATCCCTAAGGATTTTCGTAAGTAGACGAGTGCTAGCAATAAATTATATACAGTGTTACCACACGTTTTTTAATCAAATTATTAATTTAAAAACTAAATATTATGAAAGTCTCAATTTTAGCAATTCTCGGGATATTAGGTTCTATTATCTCTTTAATTCTATCCGTTTTTACTCTTTTTGAAGCAGGTGTAATAATTTTACTTACCTCAATACTAGATGAATTAATTTATCAAAGAAATAGTTAAATTATGCCTATATTAATTTTAACAAAATTCTTTTCTTGGAATACTCTCAGACCTTTAAAAGTTTTAGAAAACATGCCTTGGCTAAAATCTGAAATAGTAAACCCTTTTTTTTTGAGAAATTCTTCTATTAATTCTGCAAGTTGTATTGAACGAGCGTTTCCAAGCATTGCTGTGATTTTAATTTCTTTTTTAATTCGGTTGGGAATTTCATCAAATGTACTATTTACTACTAATAATATGTTTTTCTTATCTAATTCATTCAGTTTAATAGGTTTTTCATTTATATTATTAATAGTATTGTTATTTCCTAATATTCCGTTATTTGTTCCTGTGTTTATGTTGGCGGGTTTGTTATTAACTAGTACTTCTGTTTCTAAATTTTTTACTTTTATAGATTTATCTTTTTTAGGAACCTCAATATATTTAGTAACTATTTTTTCCTTATATATTGTATCAGCAGGAATTTTAATTTTTTTTTCTATAAATAAAGTATCAGGTACTCTACCTATTTTAAAATATGGAGTTTCAATTGAATATCCTTTAAATAAAATAAATATTAATGGAAATAATATAATAACTAAAAGAATATATTTAATTTTGTATAAGAACATCCATATATTCATGGGGTTTGTTTCTTTATTCATTTTTCAAATGTGTGGTAACGGTTTATATATGGTTTGTTGTGTTTTTCGGGCAACTAATTTAGTAAATAAAAACGAAATAGAAAATCCCCTAAGGATTTTCGTAGGTAGGCGAGCACTAGCAATAAATTATATATTTTGTTAGCTTTTCGTTTATTTTTCCTTTTTTACAATTAAAATACCGATATAAAACCACATATTTTTCAGCGTTTTTATTCGGCGTTTAACTTGTCTAAATTTTCATTCCTAATTTCGCAAACAGGCTAAAAGTCCGCCATTTTCATTTCAGAATTACAGACAGATTCTTGCGTAATATTTGTCAGAATCCCACAGATTTTCATTTCCGATTGCATAAACAGGATAAAGTCTGCCGTTTCTATTTCATAATTGCGGACAGATTCTTACGTAATATTTTTCAAAATCTTCTGCGTTAAAATTCCATTTCTAATTGCGTAATATTTATCAGGATTCTACTTTAGGAAAACGCTTTATTTTTCCAATTTCACGCATTTTTTTTGTTAATGAAAGCTAACGCCATGTGTATGTGGCGTATTTTTCCGCCAGGAAAATATGCGCTCATACACTTTGTTAACGTGCGTTTTTTCTTTTTTAATTAAAATACCGTTATAAAATCACACATTTTTCAGCGTTTTTATTCGGCGTTTAACTTGTCTAAATTTTCATATAAACTTACGTGAAAAAATCTAAAATCGGGAATATTCCGAACATTTTTTCATTTTTATTTTCGATTGCGTAAACGAGCTAAAAAGTCCGCCATTTTCATTTCGGAATTATAAGCAAAATCTTACGTAATATTTTTTAAAATCTGCTGTTTTACGATTCCGTTTCTATTGCGCAAACGAGCTAGAAAGTCCGCTATTTTCATTACAAACAGATTCACGTAATCTTTGTCAGGATTTTACTTTTCGAAAACGCTTAATTCCGTTAATATTCCGTGTAATTTGGCTTAATGCAGGTTAACGCCTAGTGTATGTGGCGTATTTTTCCGCCAGGAAAATATGCGCTCATACACTTTGTTAACGTGCGTTTTTTTCTTTTTTAATTAAAATACCGTTATAAAATCACATATTTTTCAGCGTTTTTATTCGGCGTTTAACTTGTCTAAATTTTCATATAAACTTACGCTAAAAAATCTAAAATTGGGAATATTCCGAACATTTTTTCATTTTTATTTTCGATTGCGTAAACGAGCTAAAAAGTCCACCATTTTCATTTCGGAATTATAAGCAAAATCTTACGTAATATTTGTCAAAATCTGCTGTTTTACGATTCCGTTTCTACTGCGTAAACGAGCTAGAAAGTCGGCTATTTTCATTACAAACAGATTCACGTAATCTTTGTCAGAATTTTACTTTTCGAAAACGCTTAATTACGTTAATATTCCGTGTAACTTGGCTTAATGCAGGTTAACGGTTTGTATATGGTTTGTTGCGTATTTAAAGCACTAAATTTAGTAAATAAAAACGGAATAGAAAATCCCCAAAGGATTTTCGTAAGTAGGCGAGTACTAGCAATAAATTATATACGGTGTTAGCAATTGTATTTTAATTCTTTTCCTAATAGTTTATTAAAAAAATCTTCTGTTACTTTTAATAAATCGTCAATCAGTAACCTGTTCTTAATTATCAATTTTGGCTCTTCTACTAATTCTCCTTTTGGACTGAAGTCAAAATATTTTAATTTATTATTAAAATCATTAAATACTTTCCAATCCTTTTCTGTTTTCTTTACAAATCCTTGAGAATGGACTAATTTATTCCTAATTCGTTTTATTTTCAAAATAAATTGCCACTCTTTATCCAAGTTTCGGAAATTTACGTTGCAAGATTTCTCCAGAAACTGTTTTGCTTTCTCAATATCATTAGTTCCTTTCAAGTCGTTAATAGAATATTTCGTTTGTTTTTCAAATTCGTAATGTTCACAAATTAATTTCAATTCGTGTTCAATAAAAGTTATTATTTGTACTAAAAACGATGCTCTGAAATTATGAGGAAATAAAGTTGCAATATCTCCACTTCTATAATAATAGTCTTTTGCTATTTGATTATATTTTTTATACTCATCTTGGTCTAATTCCGCCAGACTTTTATTATACGATTTGTCCAATGACTTTTTCTCTTTGTCTAAAAAACTCTCAATTGTAGTTTGATATTTTTTAAAATCAACCAAAGAAAATTCAATTCCGAATAATAGAAATTCTGCATAATCAATAATCGGTATTTCTGTTGGTTTGGTCATATAATTGCTAACGCCATGTGTATGTGGCGTATTTTTCCGCCAGGAAAATATGCGCTCATACACTTTGTTAACGTGCGTTTTTTCTTTTTTAATTAAAATACCGTTATAAAATCACACATTTTTCAGCGTTTTTATTCGGCGTTTAACTTGTCTAAATTTGCATATAAACTTACGCTAAAAAATCTAACATCGGGGATATTCCGAACATTTTTTCATTTTTATTTTCGATTGCGTAAACGAGCTAAAAAGTCCGCCATTTTCATTTCGGAATTATAAGCAAAATCTTACGTGATATTTTTCAAAACCTACTGTTTTACGATTCCGTTTCTATTGCGCAAACGAGCTAGAAAGTCCGCTATTTTCATTACAAACAGATTCACGTAATCTTTGTCAGGATTTTACTTTTCGAAAACGCTTAATTCCGTTAATATTCCGTGTAATTTGGCTTAATGCAGGTTAACGGTTTTATATATGGTT
This sequence comes from Tenacibaculum dicentrarchi, assembly GCF_964036635.1. NCBI lineage: Bacteria > Pseudomonadati > Bacteroidota > Flavobacteriia > Flavobacteriales > Flavobacteriaceae > Tenacibaculum > Tenacibaculum dicentrarchi. The sequence goes on along the minus strand of NZ_OZ038524.1, from coordinate 1,739,174 downwards.
TGTTGCGTGTTTCAAGTTCTAAATATATTAAATAAAAACGGAATAGAAAATCCCTAAGGATTTTCGTAAGTAGATAAGCACTAGCAATAAATTATATATGTTGTTGCAAGTAGTGATTTTCTAACTAAATTTCTCATTTCTTAATTTTCAATTTTTCCGTTTTATTTCTCTCTTTTTTTACGTTTCTGCTTAAAATTCCGCTTTAATTAATTTCCGCCTATTTATTCACGCTTTATTTTCAGCGTTCAATTCTGCCTTTTTTCACGTTTCAGCTTAAAACTCCGCCTTAATTAATTTCCGCTTATTTATTCACGCTTCATTTTTCAGCATTCAATTCTGTTTTTTCTCTTTTTTAGGATTTATTTTCTAAAAATAGAGTAGTAGTCATTTTCAATTTTTCCAGCACAATATTAATTTCTAGAAAAGATAAATCACTAATTAGGAATTTCAGGCTGAAATTCCGCCATTACTTGCAACGTTTTTGTGCATGGTTTCGTTGCGGAATTATAGCACTAATATAGTTTAAAAAACTCAAACTTCTACGTGCGCGAGAATTTTCCGAAGGAAAATGAACAAGCAATGAACTATGCACGTTGTTGTAAAATGCGATTTTTTGTTTAAATACTCTTTTAAATTTTTTCTAAATTACTTTTTTTGAGTAAAACTTTAATTCGTCGTTTTAAATTCCGCGATATTTATTTTCAGTTTTATAAAACTCTAAATTTTCAATATTTTTTAAATTATTAAATTTGAAGAAAACTTTAATTCAGTGTTTTCAATTCCACGATATTTATTTTCAGCTTTTATAAAACTTCTAAATTTTCAATTTTTTCTAAATTTTTCAATTTGAGAAAAATTTTAATTCTACGTTTTCAATTCCGCGATATTTATTTCTCTATATTTAGGTAATTCTAAATTATTAAATTTGAAGAAAACTTGAATTCCACGTTTTCAATTCTGCCATATCTATTTCTCTATATTTTGGGCAATTCTGAATTTTGATTAGAAATGAGATTAATCAATTTTTCTAAAAACTTTAATTCGTATTTTAAAAACTCCGCCAGATTTTTTTTTCATATTTAAGGAAATTTCAAATATTTTCTTAAATTTTAAATTCTACCGAAATTTTTGAGTTTTTTACAACGGTTTTGTATATGGTTTGTTGCGTGTTTCAAGCAACTAATTTAGTAAATAATTACCGACCAAGAAAGTCCGCGAGGACTTTCGTAAGTAGGCGAGAAGCCAGCAATAAATTATATACGTTGTTGTACGTAGTTTATTCAATGTAAGTGTAATGTTTTGTTGATTTTTTCCATAAGTTATTTTCATTTTTTTTCATAAAATAATTGAATTCTTTATAGAAAGTAAGGTTTTTATTTTCTTTTATCTTTTCAAGATAACTTGTCCACTTGTACAAAGTATTCATTATTTGACCATATTCAAACCAGATTAATTCATAATTTAAATTTTCCAATTTGGGAGATATTAAATTAAATAACTCAATTAAATTATGAATATCTCCATTTCCACAGCCACCTTCAGAAAACATATACTCAACTGTATCTGTGTAACCATTTGAAAATTTAAATTCATTTTCTTTAACTCCTGTCAAAAAATTATTTGCTTGAAATAATTCAATAAACCTATCAATTTGCTTTTGAGTAATATGGTTTCGTAGAAAATCAATTGTTTTATATGTATTTTCTAATTTGCGTTGTTTTAAGGTGTTTTTAAAAGTCAAAATGGAAATAATTCCACCAATAAGACCAAAGATTAAAATTATCCAATATCTAATTTCTTGATAGTCTATTTCGCAAATAATTTCATTCATTATGTTCGGTATATTTTGGAATTACGTACAACGCCATGTGTATGTGGCGTATTTTTCCGCCAGGAAAATATGCGCTCATACACTTTGTTAACGTGCGTTTTTTTCTTTTTTAATTAAAATACCGTTATAAAATCACATATTTTTCAGCGTTTTTATTCGGCATTTAACTTGTCTAAATTTTCATATAAACTTACGCTAAAAAATCTAACATCGGGAATATTCCGAACATTTTTTCATTTTTATTTTCGATTGCGTAAACGAGCTAAAAAGTCCGCCATTTTCATTTCGGAATTATAAGCAAAATCTTACGTGATATTTGTCAAAATTTACTGTTTTACGATTCCGTTTCGATTGCGTAAACGAGCTAGAAAGTCGGCTATTTTCATTACAAACAGATTCACGTAATCTTTGTCAGGATTTTACTTTTCGAAAACGCTTAATTACGTTAATATTCTATGTAATTTGGCTTAATGCAGGTTAACGGTTTATATATGGTTTGTTGTGTTTTTCGAGCAACTAATTTAGTAAATAAAAACGAAATAGAAAATCCCCTAAGGATTTTCGTAGGTAGGCGAGCACTAGCAATAAATTATATATTTTGTTAGCTTTTCGTTTATTTTTCCTTTTTTACAATTAAAATACCGATATAAAACCACATATTTTTCAGCGTTTTTATTCGGCGTTTAACTTGTCTAAATTTTCATTCCTAATTTCGCAAACAGGCTAAAAGTCCGCCATTTTCATTTCAGAATTACAGACAGATTCTTGCGTAATATTTGTCAGAATCCCACAGTTTTTCATTTCCGATTGCATAAACAGGATAAAATTCCACCGTTTCTATTTCATAATTGCGGACAGATTCTTACGTAATATTTTTCAAAATCTTCTGCGTTAAAATTCCATTTCTAATTGCGTAATATTTATCAGGATTCTACTTTAGGAAAACGCTTTATTTTTCCAATTTCACGCATTTTTTTTGTTAATGAAAGCTAACGCCATGTGTATGTGGCGTATTTTTCCGCCAGGAAAATATGCGCTCATACACTTTGTTAACGTGCGTTTTTTCTTTTTTAATTAAAATACCGTTATAAAATCACATATTTTTCAGCGTTTTTATTCGGCATTTAATTTGTCTAAATTTTCATATAAACTTACGCTAAAAAATCTAACATCGGGAATATTCCGAACATTTTTTCATTTTTATTTTCTATTGCGTAAACGAACTAAAAAGTCCGCCATTTTTATTTCAGAATTATAGACAAATTCTTGCGTAATATTTTTCAAAATCTGCTATTTTACGATTCCGTTTCTATTGCGTAAACGAGCTAGAAAGTCGGCTATTTTCATTACAAACAGATTCACGTAATCTTTGTCAGGATTTTACTTTTCGAAAACGCTTAATTACGTTAATATTCCGTGTAATTTGGCTTAATGCAGGTTAACGTTTTTGTATATTATTTGTTGCGTATTTTGAGCAACTAATTTAGTAAATAAAAGCGGAATAGAAAATCCCCTAAGGATTTTCGTAAGTAGGTTAGTACTAGTAATAAATTATATACCTTGTTGCCATTAGTTTTTCTTATAAATAAATGAAGAGTTTCCTGTTTTTAATTCTAATTCTTTTCTTTTCATTTTTATTATATCATAACTAAAAACAACCCCTTGTATAATTTCTTTTCTTTCAGGGTGGTCTTTTAATATTATTTCAATTTCGTAGTTTTTATCAGGTATAATAATTAAAGGGTAGCTTTCTTGTCCTATAGCTGTAACTCTAAGAAAATAATTTGATTTTGAAAAGGGAATTTTAATTTTATTACTTCCACTTAATGACTTTATTTCTCCAGTTAAATCTGAGGTTCCTAGATGATTCCTTCTGTTACTTAAATAAGAATAAAAAAAAGGATTTTCAATTTCATCTAATACTTTTATTTTAATATTTATACTATCTTTTCTACTTGTTGCTATTGTGTTTATAATTTTATGTGAACTAGAATAATATTTAGAATTAAATTCAGTACTTTGATCTTCAAATTTTAAGTAAAGTTTTTTGTTTGTTATTTTATAATTACCTTTTCCATAAGATTCACTTACACAACCTCCAGAGAAGTATTCAAAAGTAAAATCTTTCTTAAAAAGAATAGATCTATAATCATAACTATTTCCATATGAATATTTTCCTTTTATTTGAGAGTTAATATTAAGGTTAAATATCAAAAATATTATTAGAAATTTATATTTCATAATTAATGGCAACGTTGTTGTATAAGATTAGTTGCGTATTTTAAGCACTAAAGTTAGCAAATAAATCACAGATAGAAAGTCCGCGAGGACTTTCGTAAATTGGCTAAAACTAGCAATTAATTTTATACGGTGTTGGCAATAGTTTTATTATGTCCAATCTGTTAAATATTATTCAATTAACTGTAATAGATGATTGTATTTTTTAGAGCCTATAGTATAAGTTCTTTTTCCCCCTTTATGATATTTATAACTAATTGTAGTGTAAGTCCAAGGTATTACAACTTCGTTTTTTTCATTTATTATAGTGCTTTTATTATCTTCTATTCTCCTAACTTTAGCAAAACCATCGCTAAAGCCATAAGAGCCACTAAACCTACCTCTCTTATACATAACAGGGATAGTTATTTTCCCTTTTCTGTTAATATAACCTGCTTTTCCATTACAAGTAACCATATGTAATTTTTCTAATTCTTCTTTCCAAATTGTATATTTTATGGGTAGGATAGTTTTGTTATTACTATCTACAATACCTTGTTTTCCATTTTTTGTTACAATGTATAAGTTGTTGTAAAACCTTTCTAATTTGTCATAAATTAATGGAATTGAAGGCTTGCCATTATATCCCATAAGACCATACAAATTATTTTTTTTTATTTGTAGATCTAAAAACTGGACATTATAAATATCATATATAAAGGGTGCTTTTGTTTCACCATTTCCATCTACAAAACCTATTTTATTGTTTTTAATTGCAGAAACAATAGGAGCATACTCAAAATAACTTGTTCTAATATTAGTTAAACCTTTTGTTCCTATTTCTTCTCCTTTGTTGTTTATAAATGTATATGTTCTATCTTCTTTTTGTGCAATAATATAAAACTCGTCATTGTATTTTTGTACTTCAATATTTATGTATATAAATCCTGATACATTTTCAAACTCATTATTATAAATAGCATAAAACTCATTGTCACTTTTTTCAACTTCAACAAAATTGGTTGTAAGTGCCCTAATATAAACGTCCTTTATTTTTTTAAATATTTTTGTTTTTGGATTTAAATAAAAGTATTGACTTTCATCTTCTTTATTTTTTAGATAAAATTGATTAATTTTATCAAAACCGTCAAATGTTAAGTAACTAAGATTCGTTTCAGGAATTGTAAAGAGTAATTCATTTTTAGTATTCATTACCAAAGTTTCTTTTTCCAATTGATTTAAATAAAATGTTGAAGGAAATTTATTTTTAACAATGAAATCGAAATCTAAATTCTCCCTTTCTTTTTCTATATAAAACTTTATTTTATCAATATTACCTTGAAAACTATATTGTGAACTATTGTATTTACGTTCTAATAAGATGTATTTATAAAATATTTTTTTTATTTCTTCTTTTACGATTTCGAGAGATTCTATATTTTTAATATTTTGATAGGTCTTTTCTGCTATTTTTAAACGTTCCTTATTTTCTTTTTTTAATGTATTTGGAGAATAATTTCTCTGTTCTTTTTCTTTTAATTTTTTGCCTTTATTGTTATAAGCTTCAATTTTAAAAAAATCTACATTGTCAATATTTTGAAAATGAACATAGTTATTTGTTATTTCATTTATTATAATGCCTTTTTTATTTTTAAGTATTTCTTTTTTACCAAAAACAATTGTATCATATGCTTTAGTGTAGTTAATATTAGCAGTAACTAATAAACTGTCTATATATTTTGCTTTACCATATTCTATATCAAAACGACCAAACTTGAAATATGCTTCTTTATTAAAAATAGTATCAATTTCTTTAGTATTTAAATATTTTTTCTTCAATGTATATATATCTTCAAATACTGTTCTATCTTCGTGGTAGTTTGTGATATATTGATTTTTTGTATCAAACTTAAGGTAGGTACTATCATTTTTAAAATTTTGAATTAAATAAGTGTGTTTTTTAAGAACTTCTACTTGTTTTTTTATCCCTTTTAAATATAATCTAAAAGGTAAAATATACTCTTCTTCTAAAATACTATCTTTATTAAAAACAGTTTCTTTTTCTGTATAAACTGCTTTTTTTATAGATGTAATATTTTTTTTAAATTCTTTTTTTATTTCATCTAAAGTTAAATTGTTTATGTAGTCAAGGCTTTTGTTTAACCTTGTTTCTTCTGATTCAGTAAGTTTTATTTTTGCAATATCAAAAGTGTCTTCTTTAGTTTCTTGACTGCAACTAACATTGAAAACTAAAGTAATTAATAAGGTAATTATTATTTTTATTTGTTTCATTATCTCATCTAAGTTATTGAATGGAGGAGTATCATTTTAATTATTGCCAACGCCTAGTGTATGTGGCGTATTTTTCCGCCAGGAAAATATGCGCTCATACACTTTGTTAACGTGCGTTTTTTCTTTTTTAATTAAAATACCGTTATAAAATCACACATTTTTCAGCGTTTTTATTCGGCGTTTAACTTGTCTAAATTTTGATATAAACTTACGTGAAAAAATCTAAAATCGGCAATATTCCGAACATTTTTTTATTTTCTATTGCGTAAACGAGCTAAAAAGTCCGCCATTTTCATTTCGGAATTATAGACAAATTCTTACGTGATATTTGTCAAAATCTACTGTTTTACGATTCCGTTTCTATTGCGTAAACGAGCTAGAAAGTCCGCTATTTTCATTACAAACAGATTCACGTAATCTTTGTCAGGGTTTTACTTTTCGAAAACGCTTAATTACGTTAATATTCCGTGTAATTTGGCTTAATGCAGGTTAACGGTTTATATATGGTTTGTTGTGTTTTTCGAGCAACTAATTTAGTAAATAAAAACGAAATAGAAAATCCCCTAAGGATTTTCGTAGGTAGGCGAGCACTAGCAATAAATTATATATTTTGTTAGCTTTTCGTTTATTTTTCCTTATTTACAATTAAAATACCGATATAAAACCACATATTTTTCAGCGTTTTTATTCGGCGTTTAACTTGTCTAAATTTTCATTCCTAATTTCGCAAACAGGCTAAAAGTCCGCCATTTTCATTTCAGAATTACAGACAGATTCTTGCGTAATATTTGTCAGAATCCCACAGTTTTTCATTTCCGATTGCATAAACAGGATAAAATTCCACCGTTTCTATTTCATAATTGCGGACAGATTTTACGTAATATTTTTCAAAATCTTCTGCGTTAAAATTCCATTTCTAATTGCGTAATATTTATCAGGATTCTACTTTAGGAAAACGCTTTATTTTTCCAATTTCACGCATTTTTTTTGTTAATGAAAGCTAACGATTTGTATATGGTTTGTTGCGTTTTTAAAGCACTAAATTTAGTAAATAAAAACGGAATAGAAAATCCCCTAAGGATTTTCGTAAGTAGGCTAGTACTAGCAATAAATTATATATGCTGTTGTAACTAGTTTTTATTTCTCGATTTCATTAATATAACAACTAACTTTTTCATTTATAATGTTATAAGCTCCCCAAGCATTTCCAAAAACTTGTTGTTCGTCTAAATAGTACCGAATAAAGAAATTTTTTGCATTTCCACAAGTATTTAATTTTAGGTATTCAGAAAACTTGATTAAGTTCGTTTGGCTTATTTCACTATCTAAGAGAACTTCTAAATCTCCTCTTTTAATTATTTCAGCATAATTTTTTTTGATTATTTTAAATTCAATTTTATTATTCCCAACAATATTTTTCGGTATTTGAGTTAGATATTCTGGTTCGTGGATATAAGGGTCTATAACTTGTTTTGTTTTTAGTTTATAACTTTTATGGACTTGCTCAACTTGATAATATTTCACGCCTCTTCCTTTCAATTTCTTCATAATCAAATTTTTATGGTCATTATCCATTCTTAACCCAAAATAAATCGATTTTAAAGCGTCATATTCATAGTAATATGGACCAGGAAAATTTGTAGTAATTCTATATTCTTGTTCATAATCCCACCTTTTAGATTTATATCCTGCTAGTTTTTTAATCAACTTTTGATTTTTACTTTGAATATCTTTTAATTCAATATCAGGTGGATTTTTTGTATATATAATTGGAAAGGAAAAAAAAGTTCCAGAATAACTATTTAAAAGACTATCTAAATCATATTCAATACAGAATCCTTTGTGACCATCGGCATAGTGAGCCCATAGAATTTCATCAAGTGCATTACCAGATAATGAGTAAATTCCAGCTTTTTTCAAAGCATCAAGAACATTCATTAAAGCGTCGTGTACTTTTGATAATGCACTCTTTTTTTTTTGATTAAGAAACCAACCTATAGATTTAGATTGTTTTTGGAATTTATCAGACTTGACTATCGTTTCCCAAGGGTCATTAAGTGCATCTATGCAAGAGCTCCAAAAATGATTTTCCTCGAGAGATTGAATATCTCTTTCAATTATTTCTTTTGTTCCACCTCTATATTTATAAACTAACATGACTTTTTTCTTAAAATTAGTTACAACGTTTATGTATAAGGAAAGTTGCGGTTTTGTCAGCGAGGAATTTCCGAAGGAAATTCAGAAGTTGATAAAAATGCAACTGCCTTTAATTAAGCACTAATTTAGCAATTTTTTTTATATGGTGTTGGCTGTAGTGTTTTTTTCAGGCTAAAATTTCGTAATTCAATTCAGAATTCCAGGATTTAAAGTTTTCAACATTCAAACATTTCAAACGACTAATTAAATATTCAGCCATTATTTTTTGACATTCAGTCATATTTTCAGCTTTTTGTGATAAGTCTGTAATTCCTTTTTCCTCACGAAAAATATTATTCCGACTGCAATTTACATATGGAACATATTTATTTCCATTTATTATTGGTGAGTAACCTAAAGTCAAAACTCCATAATTGAATAAAAAACTATCAAAAAATCCATAATAACTTTTATTCCGATTGCTGTTTTTAAATTCATCTTTTATAAAGTTCAATACAGGATGATTTTCGTTTGAAATTAGTCTCTTTATTTCTCGGTTAAAAACTATTGTACTCATTCTTTTTTGTTTTACAGTTTATTTCGGTTTTGCATTACAGCCAACGGTTTATATATGGTTTGTTGTGTTTTTCGGGCAACTAATTTAGTAAATAAAAACGAAATAGAAAATCCCCTAAGGATTTTCGTAGGTAGGCGAGCACTAGCAATAAATTATATATTTTGTTAGCTTTTCGTTTATTTTTCCTTTTTTACAATTAAAATACCGATATAAAACCACATATTTTTCAGCGTTTTTATTCGGCGTTTAACTTGTCTAAATTTTCATTCCTAATTTCGTAAACAGGCTAAAAGTCCGCCATTTTCATTTCAGAATTACAGACAGATTCTTGCGTAATATTTGTCAGAATCCCACATTTTTTCATTTCCGATTGCATAAACAGGATAAAGTCTGCCGTTTCTATTTCATAATTGCGGACAGATTCTTACGTAATATTTTTCAAAATCTTCTGCGTTAAAATTCCATTTCTAATTGCGTAATATTTATCAGGATTCTACTTTAGGAAAACGCTTTATTTTTCCAATTTCACGCATTTTTTTTGTTAATGAAAGCTAACGTTTAGCTATGGTTAGTAAGGGAATAGAAAGTCACGGACTTTCAATTTAACACTTAGCCAAAGCATTTTGTTTGTTTTTATTTTTTTATATCGAAAGACAAATCAAAATGATTTGGCGGACTTAGTAAATATACACTAACTTTTGGATTTAACACTTAAAACCCTTATTAATTATAGGTGTTGTTGTAGTGCGTTTTTATTTAAGCCTTTGCCTTATTAATTCCAAATGTTTATTAATTAAATCTTTGTCTGGGTCAGATTGAGTGTGTCTTAGTGCTCTAAAATAAAAGAACAAACTAATTCTTAAACTTCTTAAAGTCAGGTTTTCGTAATCATTTGAGTTGATTTTTGATTTTACTTTTTTTGATATTTCTGCTATCTTTTCAAAAGTATCAAGTTTATCTATTGAATGTGCAAATTGCCCTGCTTGAGTTAAATTATTGTTTTCTGGTATGTCAATTAATTTTAAATCACTATCAGATATTTTGTTCATATTCATTTATTTTTAATTCAAGACGTTCATTTAAATATGAATTTTTATTGTTAAGCTGTTTTAAAATTAATTTAGCTTCTTCACAATATCTTTTAATTTTATCTTTAGTCCAATGATTAGGAGGAATTTGTAAATTAGTTATTCTATCAGCTATTTTAACTATTCCAACTTCTTTTTGAAGTTTATTTATTCGATTTAAGCTATCAATCATCTTTTCTTGTTTTGACTGTAGTTTTTCGTCTTTAGTTAATGCTAGTACGGCTATTGCTATTGTCTCTCCAAATTTATTTTTAATTTCTTTAAAACTAGCGTTTGTGTCTTCAATAGTATCGTGCAGTATTGCTACTTGAATAGCAAAATCAATATCAAATGTTTTATCAGCATAGTAAGCTATTAAAATTTCCATAGCTACATTTGAAATATGTAATAAATAATTAATATTTGTCCCAGGAACTTTTTGTTCACTATGTTTTTCTCCAGCAAATTTCATTGCTTCTTGATATAATTCTTGTATCATTTCATTCTTTTTTTTATGCACTACAACGTTTTTGTATATGGTTTGTTGCGTTTTTAAAGCACTAAATTTAGTAAATAAAAACGGAATAGAAAATCCCCTAAGGATTTTCGTAAGTAGGCTAGAACTAGCAATAAATTATATACGGTGTTGGTACACGTTTCAATTAATTTTTATTTCTGGAAATATTTCTCTAGAATGTTTGCTATCGATATAATGATAAATAAATTTACCTTTATTATCAAAACCAGAAGCGATTACGTTACAATTAAATAAGTATCCTTTATTATCTTTTTGTACTTTACATATTTGAACTCCAACTAACTTTAATAAATTTTTAGCTATATATGGTCTAAAGCATACATTAATAGATTGTTTTTTCGCTATGGAAGGATAACACCAAGCATCCTGTACAGTTTTAGGAGGTAAGTCAAAATAATCTTTAGTTATTTGCTCAGAAACTTTATACAAGAATTCTGTTCCTTCTCCAACATCTCTTGTAAATTCATCTCTAAGAAAATTATTTATTATTCTCATTTTTAAATTTTCATCATCATTCAATTCAGGTATATCTTCCCATACTCCAATCATTGAGGCTTTTACTTCATCTGTTGATTCATAAACGATAAGGCAAAATCTTTCATTTTCTTCAATTTTTAATTCTTCTACCGCTATTGATGGGTCTTTAGGAGAGGTATAAAGAAGTGACTCATTAACTTTATTTAACCTTCCTCTTTTTGTAATAAATTTTTCGGGAGGATTCCAAGCATCACTCTCAAATGTCATTGCTTTTAAAGGTAGGTAAACGTCATCTTTAGCAATTTTCCGAACCCTATAGAATCTTGTGTTTACAGGATACTTAGTTATCATAGGAAACAAGATTGCTTTATTTAGTCCATTTATATTTACAGATATTGTTTTTGAAATTTCATTGAATAAATCTTTATCGCTAATTGTTTTTATATCAATATTTCGGAAGTTTTCAATCTTTTTAATTAAATCTACAGTTTTTATTTTTCTCAATAATTGCTTACATTGAGAGATGAAATTGTCTTTCATTTTGTGTTTTTTATTTAAAAATGTGTACCAACGGTTTATATATGGTTTGTTGTGTTCTTCGAGCAACTAATTTAGTAAATAAAAACGAAATAGAAAATCCCCTAAGGATTTTCGTAGGTAGGCGAGCACTAGCAATAAATTATATATTTTGTTAGCTTTTCGTTTATTTTTCCTTTTTTACAATTAAAATACCGATATAAAACCACATATTTTTCAGCGTTTTTATTCGGCGTTTAACTTGTCTAAATTTTCATTCCTAATTTCGTAAACAGGCTAAAAGTCCGCCATTTTCATTTCAGAATTACAGACAGATTCTTGCGTAATATTTGTCAGAATCCCACAGATTTTCATTTCCGATTGCATAAACAGGATAAAATTCCACCGTTTCTATTTCATAATTGCGGACAGATTCTTACGTAATATTTTTCAAAATCTTCTGCGTTAAAATTCCATTTCTAATTGCGTAATATTTATCAGGATTCTACTTTAGGAAAACGCTTTATTTTTCCAATTTCACGCATTTTTTTTGTTAATGAAAGCTAACGGTTTGTATATGAAAAGTGCTGTTTTGTGTGCGAGGATTTTCCGCAGGAAAATCAGATGTAGCAAAACGGCACTGACTTTTGTATTATGACTAAATTAAGCATTTTTTATATACTTTGTTAGCTTTTCGTTATTTTTTTTACAATTAAAATACCGATATAAAATCACATATTTTCAGCGTTTTTATTCGGCGTTTAACTTGTCTAAATTTTCATTTCTGATTGCATAAACAGGCTAAAGTCTGCCGTTTCCATTTCATAATTACAAACATATTTTTCCGTAATATTTGTCAGAATCCTACAGTTTTTCATTTCCGATTACATAAACAGGCTAAAGTCTGCCGTTTTCATTTCAGAATTACAGACAGATTCTTGCGTAATATTTATCAGGATTCTACTTTTTTAAACCGCTTTATTTTTCCAATTTTGCGTAATTTTTTGTTAATGAAAGCTAACGGTTTATATATGGTTTGTTGCGTTTTTCGAGCAACTAATTTAGTAAATAAAAACGAAATAGAAAATCCCCTAAGGATTTTCGTAGGTAGGCGAGCACTAGCAATAAATTATATATTTTGTTAGCTTTTCGTTTATTTTTCCTTTTTTACAATTAAAATACCGATATAAAACTACATATTTTTCAGCATTTTTATTCGGCGTTTAACTTGTCTAAATTTTCATTTCTGATTGCATAAACAGGCTAAAGTCTGCCGTTTCCATTTCATAATTACAGACAAATTCTTGCGTAATATTTGTCAGAATCCCACATTTTTTCATTTCCGATTGCATAAACAGGATAAAATTCCACCGTTTCTATTTCATAATTGCGGACAGATTCTTACGTAATATTTTTCAAAATCTTCTGCGTTAAAATTCCATTTCTAATTGCGTAATATTTATCAGGATTCTACTTTAGGAAAACGCTTTATTTTTCCAATTTCACGCATTTTTTTTGTTAATGAAAGCTAACGGTTACTGTATGGTTAGTGGCGTTTTAAAATGCCGAATTTTTCGATTTATAACTAGACTTAATTAAATGTTACTGAGCTTTAAATTTAGCACAATGTAGCCATTAATTATACAGCTTGTTATGCACTGTTTATTTCTTTTTCGATATTATCAAAATATGGATGCTCTATATGATAACTTTTTTTTCTGTCTTCTGCGTAAATTATAAAGTCATTAAAAGGAATCTCGTTATTCATTAATAATTGGAAATCATGTATTGTATAACACTTATATTTACTGTTAAACATATATATATTAGGTGCATTAATTATAAAAATTCCCTCAATCTTGTATTCTGTTAATTCTAAAATAATTGGGTTTTCATTTCTTAGTCTGAAATGGTTTTCAATTATTTTTTTATTTGATTTAGTCCAGTCTATTTTCCTTTTTAATTGAGCTTCATGTTTTTGTTTAAAATTAGAGTAATCCCTTTTCCAATTGCTGTAATCAAATCTTGACCTATTATGTTTACATTCTGATACATAAATTATTTTTTGAAACATGTCAATAAAAAGGATGTCTATATCTCCAATTGTATCTGTAATATTTATGTATTGTTTATTATGGGTTTTAAATCTTAAAATATCTACTTCATAAGGATGGTTATGTTCTTTGAGTTTTTCAATTATTGGATTTTGCAAAACTTTGTCGTGAGTATTATCAATTACTTGTATGAATTTTTTCAAATCATGATTGATTTTCCATTCTATAGGAAATATACCAAATGGAAAACAATTGGTATTTAATTGAGAAAGACTTTCTCCCCATTTATTAGGGCCTATTAAGTGATAAATATTTTCATCAATGTTGTATTCCAAAATAGGTTTATACATATATCTTCCAATGTCCTGATTTGTATAGAAACATTGAGCTATGTCTAAAGCATTATTTTTTGTGATTTTTAACCCGTCATAGAAACTGTCAATAAATTTATGATTTACAGGTGTGTTTTCTTTGATGTTTTTAATTATTTCAGGAAGTTTTGTAACACCAAGGCTATTAGAATTATTTGATAATATTTCAGCGATAAAATAACATAAATCATTATATTTAATAGAATATTTATCTTCAATTAAATTCTTAAAATCGTCGATACAATCAGTTAAAGTAACTTCTGAATCATGTTTTGGTAATTCATTAAATATATGAGAAAAAAATAAAGGATAAGGTTGATATGTTAAATACTGAAGTTCATTATCTTCCATTTTAACACCTATTGATTTTTGAAACAGTTGACTCTGTGCTATATATTCACTAGAAATAAAAACCCATTCTCCTACATATATCATTTCTTCTAACAAAGAGATATATTCTAATGAGTTTTTTGCTATTTCATGGTTGAAATTTGATGTTCCTTTCAAATTATACCTTGTAGATTGCTCAAGTATTATTTTTAATATTCTTCTTGAACCAGCTATTTTCTCTTTATTAATATCTAATTTCTTGCCTTTAATTAAGTTTAAATGAATGTCAATAGAATCTTCATGGATTGTATGACAAAATAAATAAAAGGAAAATCTATTCTCATTTTTAATTAAAGATTCTAGTTTATTCAGTAAGAAAGTAAAACAATCTTTTAAAATTTCTTGAACTTTTGTAGGTTCATTATATTCGTTAGAATTTTCAAAGTGTTTTTTTTTGATATACACAGAAAGTTCTGACCAATAAACTTTTTTATGTTTACTATCAGAAACAACTATTTTTTTTCCTTCTATATTATATCCTGGCATTTTAATTTTGAGTTATGTTTTTTTGTCTAAAAATAAACTTAATAATTTCTTGAAAACGTTTCCTTAAAGTAATTGGTTTTTTAGAAAATGAGTAGAATAGTGCATAACGTTTCGTGTATGGTTTAGTGCGGGAATAGAAAGTCAGGGACTTTCAATTTAGCACGAGGCAAAGCATTTTGTTTGCCTTTATCTTTTTTTGTACTAAAGTCAAATCAAAATGATTTGACGGACTTAGTAAATATACACAAAACTTTTGGTTAAGCACTAAACCCGTATTAACTATACACATTGTTGTGGTGCGTTATTTTATCTTATCAACTGTTTCAAGTAGTCTTTCGGCATATCCAAAAGCTGGTATTTTCACCCAACTTTTATTGACAATAAATATCCAGAATAACAAAAACACCAATAGAATTATTTGAGAAATAAGAGTAGAAGAATCCATATAATTAATTGTTTCATTTGATATGTAATTATTAGTCCATATACCAATTGAAAGAATAATAATTACAACAATGGAAAAAGGTTTTAACCCTAATGTATTTCTTCTAAAACCATAATTAATGTTTTCGTTGAATAAAAGGTCGTGCTTTTTTGTGTCTCTAGTTTTACTTATCAAAAACTTTGTCCACGATTGGTATACTTCATCAAATAATCCTGTAGAATTCTCTTCTTCTGATGCGGATGGTGTTATTTCGTTTGGAATTAGCTCACACATAGTTTGATGATACTTTCTTTTTGTTATTGAATTAATGGTATTATCTGAAAAACGAAAAATTTGAGTTGTTGGAGCGCCACCCCATTCAGACCATAAATCAATTTCTATCTTTTTTCCTCTATCTCGTCCAACCTGAGAAAACAGAAAAAATAGAATAGTTGTTAATCCAAGGCTACCTAATGACTGATAATAGGATTGGAACTGAATCGAGAATAATGTTCCAATAATTATAATAGGTAGTAGTGATAATATCACTGGATAGATACGAGCTTTTAAGTTATAAATATTCATTTAATCTTCAACGTTTTCAGAGAATGGTTTTGGTGTTGCTGATGACCATCCAATTCTAGTATTAGTATTTATATGATGATTTAGTCCAGTTCCCTCAGTTGTGTAGACTTTTGCACCTCTTCTAATATAAGCATTAATCACTTTTTTTGCAGGGTGTTTAGGAGCATCTTTAGAAGCTGATACATATGCAGTTTTACATTTTATAGAATTTAGAATACTAGGTGAAATGTTCCTTTTACTTCCGTGGTGAGGTACTTGCATAAATTTCACATTTGAAATATCAATTCCTTTATTATTGCAGTAGTCAATAATTCTTTTCAGAGCTGGAATTCCAGTATCTCCAGTAAATAAATATTTATCTCCGTCCAGTTCAAGAAGAACAACAGCACTAGAATTATTTTCTGCAGAAGTTTCACCATCTTCACTTAAAGTCTCTATTTGCATTGATTCTCTAACCCAATTGACAGCTTCTTTTACAGCACTAAATGACTTTTGAAGACTTGTTTCTTTAGCTTTAGGACTTTTTGCAAAATCTGGAAGTAATGATAAATAATAATTCTTATCTGGACCAAGAACTCTAATGATTTTATTATCATATGATAAACCACTAAATGGTTCGTATATTTTAATTCCTCTACGTTCTGCAATCTCTACACACTCGTAAGCGAAATTATAAGCTTCTTTAAGCCTTTCAGATAAACTATTTGATGTAATCCGTCCATCGTGAAATAAATCTTTAATCTCTTTAGAGTGTTCCCAAGGCTTATGTATTATTAAGGATTTAATTGTTAATTCTTCATCACCAAGAACTTCTCTTAAGCCAGATGCGTGGTCACCATCCGGATGAGTACAAATAACTATATCAATTATGTATGTCTTGTATGTTTCTTTTATAAGCTTACATAACTCTTTTCCTGATTCTTTTGTGCCTCCATCAATTATAATAACTTTCTGTTCCGATGGATTGGAAAAATTACCATACCTAAAAGCAATAGCATCTCCGCTCTTTTCTCCATTTCCGACAGGTAAAAAATCTATTTCTAAACTATTCATTTATTTCATATCGTTTTTTTGTAATGCACCACAACGGTTTGTGTATGATTTGTTGCGTTATTTAAGCAACTAATTTACTAAATAAAACACGAACGGCAGAAATTCCGAAGGAATTTCCAAAGTGAGCTAAAACTAGCAATTAATTATACACGGTGTTAGCTGTTGTATTTTATAAATTTTCCTTTAGCTAATTCACTGTTTTTTTCAATGTCAACTATTAAATAATTTTTTTTGATGTAATCAAGAAGTTCTTTAAATGTTACATTAATTTCTGAAGACTTAACTGTCATCTTTTTAAAATCTAATTCGTCTTGTTTTTTTTCAAAAACATCAAATTTTAAATTCAATATCAAGTCTTTATTAAAATTATTTGAAGTAAATAAATTGTCATATCGGATGATTGAAATCCAATTTTTATAAAAATTATATAATTTTATTTTTAGGTCATCATCATAAATAAAGAAGTTACTACTTTCAAATAATTTTCTTACCAAATCAAAATAGAAGAACATATCGTTTTTAATCATAGTGGGTAAATTCTGAATAAAAATATCAATTGTTTCTATGTGTATTGAAGATAAAAATTGATTGAGAATAACAATGTCTCTATCTCTTTTTACGCTATTATTTTCAATCTTGTATGGTTTTGAAGGGTTTAAATTAATAATCGATTCAATTCCTGTTTTGAGTATAGATGTTAAATTCCCTTTTCCAGATTTATCATTTTTATCATCAATTTTAAATTCTGAAACTCTTCTTTTTTCTAAATCAAATGGTAATTCATCTTTAAAGTTACCATATTTTTTATTGAATACCATAATAATTCTCTCCCATCCTAACATAGACACAGCATATCCTAACTCGAAAACAACATTTGGATTAGGAGATTTACGGTTATTACAATTGCAACTACTATTTATCGTTGTAAGGTCACAAATAAAAATATCTGATTTTTCTATTTTCTCAATTATTGTTTTAGGTATTTCAGGGCTACCTGATTTGTTTCTTATAGCTTCATCAATTGAAATATCAATTTCATTGTTGTCTTTTTTTATTTTGAGTTTAGCTTCTTCAATGCAAATACTAATGGCTTTTTGATTAGTATCTGAAGGGCAGTCACTCTGCCAAGAGTAAAATATACTTACTTTATTGTTCATATTTCTTGTATAACAGCTAACGTTTTGGGTATGAAATTTATGTGACTGTTAAGTGACTAAGCTAATAAATAAACACTAAACACATAGTAAACAATGGACTTTCTTATGTGACTAAAAACACATATTTTTTATAACCGTTGTTATTGTGCGTTTTAATGCACTCTAACGGTTTATATATGGTTTGTTGCGTTTTTCGAGCAACTAATTTAGTAAATAAAAACGAAATAGAAAATCCCCTAAGGATTTTCGTAGGTAGGCGAGCACTAGCAATAAATTATATATTTTGTTAGCTTTTCGTTTATTTTTCCTTTTTTACAATTAAAATACCGATATAAAACCACATATTTTTCAGCGTTTTTATTCGGCGTTTAACTTGTCTAAATTTTCATTCATAATTTCGCAAACAAGCTAAAAGTCCGCCATTTTCATTTCAGAATTACAGACAGATTCTTGCGTAATATTTGTCAGAATCCCACAGTTTTTCATTTCCGATTGCATAAACAGGATAAAATTCCACCGTTTCTATTTCATAATTGCGGACAGATTCTTACGTAATATTTTTCAAAATCTTCTGCGTTAAAATTCCATTTCTAATTGCGTAATATTTATCAGGATTCTACTTTAGGAAAACGCTTTATTTTTCCAATTTCACGCATTTTTTTTGTTAATGAAAGCTAACGCCATGTGTATGTGGCGTATTTTTCCGCCAGGAAAATATGCGCTCATACACTTTGTTAACGTGCGTTTTTTCTTTTTTAATTAAAATACCGTTATAAAATCACACATTTTTCAGCGTTTTTATTCGGCGTTTAACTTGTCTAAATTTTCATATAAACTTACGCTAAAAAATCTAAAATCGGGGATATTCCGAACATTTTTTCATTTTTATTTTCGATTGCGTAAACGAGCTAAAAAGTCGGCTATTTTCATTACAAACAGATTCACGTAATCTTTGTCAGGATTTTACTTTTCGAAAACGCTTAATTCCGTTAATATTCCGTGTAATTTGGCTTAATGCAGGTTAACGTGTTTGTGTATGATTAGTTGCGTGTTTCAAGCACTAAAGTTAGTAAATAAATCACAGATAGAAAGTCCGCGAGGATTTTCGTAAATTAGCTAAAACCAGCAATTAATTATACATGGTGTTGTAAAATGTTTTTTATTCATTATCTTTTAATCGATTATTATTAAATCTGTCAAATTTGTGAAATTATCTTTATTAGTTATTCTTCCAGATATTGCAAATTGTAAAGAATCGTTTTCGGGAACTGCTGAAAATTTATAGGTATGAGATATTGAAGAATTATTATTTATTTCGGTTGAATATGTTCCACCAAGTCCATCTTGTCCCAAAAGTAATTCATTCACATTACTACCAGCAGGATAGTTGTCGTTGAAATCATAAATTGTGATTATATTTAGTGAATCTATTTGATTTGTATATATAACATCAGTTCGTCCGCAACCATCTCCCATTTCCATTCTGTTTGTTATTGAGTCCGCAGAAACTCCAATCCCTAATTCATTTGGATTAAATTCATCTAAATAAGGATATATTCCGTTTTCATCATAAGAATATATAAATCCACGAACAGATTCGATAGTATTTATACTTACGTCTTCGTCTCCGTTACAACAAGAATTGATAATTAGAAGTATCAATGTAAACAATATTATTTTCTTCATTTTTATTGGTTTCAAATGTTTTACAACGCCATGTGTATGTGGCGTATTTTTCCGCCAGGAAAATATGCGCTCATACACTTTGTTAACGTGCGTTTTTTCTTTTTTAATTAAAATACCGTTATAAAATCACATATTTTTCAGCGTTTTTATTGGGCGTTTAACTTGTCTAAATTTTGATATAAACTTACGTGAAAAAATCTAAAATCGGCAATATTCCGAACATTTTTTTATTTTCTATTGCGTAAACGAGCTAAAAAGTCCGCCATTTTCATTTCGGAATTATAGACAAATTCTTACGTGATATTTGTCAAAATCTACTGTTTTACGATTCCGTTTCTATTGCGTAAACGAGCTAGAAAGTCCGCTATTTTCATTACAAACAGATTCACGTAATCTTTGTCAGGATTTTACTTTTCGAAAACGCTTAATTACGTTAATATTCTGTGTAATTTGGCTTAATGCAGGTTAACGCCTAGTGTATGTTGCGTATTTTTCCGCCAGGAAAATATGCGCTCATACACTTTGTTAACGTGCGTTTTTTCTTTTTTAATTAAAATACCGTTATAAAATCACACATTTTTCAGCGTTTTTATTCGGCGTTTAACTTGTCTAAATTTTCATATAAACTTACGCTAAAAAATCTAAAATCGGGAATATTCCGAACATTTTTTCATTTTTATTTTCGATTGCGTAAACGAGCTAAAAAATCTACGGTTTCATTTCGGAATTATAAGCAAAATCTTACGTGATATTTGTCAAAATCTACTGTTTTACGATTCCGTTTCTATTGCGCAAAGGAGCTAGAAAGTCGGCTATTTTCATTACAAACAGATTCACGTAATCTTTGTCAGAATTTTACTTTTCGAAAACGCTTAATTACGTTAATATTCCGTGTAATTTGGCTTAATGCAGGTTAACGTTTTGTATATGGTTTGTTGCGTATTTCAAGCAAATAATTTAGTAAATAATTACCAACCAAGAAAGTCCACGAGGACTTTCGTAAGTAGGCGAGAAGCTAGCAATAAATTATATATGGTGTTGTAAATAGTTTTTTATTCTCTTATTCCTGTTATAAACCAATATTCATTTCTATTTACTAACTCTATAACAATTTCTTCTTGTTTTTTCTGTTCAGATTCTTTAGATATTATAGAAGTCAATACAAAAGCTTTATTTTTCTCTATTCTAACATTTTTCACATTGATATTTATTTTTTCAGTTAAGGCTTTAAACTCTTTATACTTTTCATTCAATGATTTAGTGTTTCTATAACTATTGTAATTATTAGAGTTGTTTAATTTATAGTTTGTAGATTTAGGTAAATAAGAAAAAATCATAAATAATTTGTTTTCTTCATCAAACTTTATAAGATATGGATCCATAAAGTATTTCCACTCTGAAAATCTTGCTTTTTGGAAAGATGAAAATAAATACTCAACAACTCCTTTTGGAGATTTTTGTAAATCATAAACTAATATTTTTTTACTGTCTTTAGATTCAAAGAACTTATTCATTTCTTTTTTAAGTAGTAAAAAATTTTCTCTTTCTTTTTTTGCTTTAATTATTTTTTTTTCGCTTTCTACTGTATTTCCATATCTATTGTTGTAATTAAGTGCATTTTTTTCTTTTTTGTTTGTTTCTTTATCTATTTTAGTAAGTACATTGTTCAAAAAAGAGTTCCTTTTATCAAGACCGTCTTGCAGAAAATATTTTTCTAATTTATTAGTTAAATCTAATTTATCGGTATCAACTTTTATTTCATTTTTTTTGGTTTCTTTTTCATCACTTGTTTGAGATTTTATCTCGCTTTTACAACTTAATATTGTTACTACAATTATTAATAATAATTTTTTCATATTTTTTTTTAAATTATTTACAACGCCTAGTGTATGTGGCGTATTTTTCCGCCAGGAAAATATGCGCTCATACACTTTGTTAACGTGCGTTTTTTCTTTTTTAATTAAAATACCGTTATAAAATCACATATTTTTCAGCGTTTTTATTCGGCGTTTAACTTGTCTAAATTTTCATATAAACTTACGTGAAAAAATCTAAAATCGGGAATATTCCGAACATTTTTTCATTTTTATTTTCGATTGCGTAAACGAGCTAAAAATTCCGCCATTTTCATTTCGGAATTATAAGCAAAATCTTACGTGATATTTGTCAAAATCTGCTGTTTTACGATTCCGTTTCTATTGCGCAAACGAGCTAGAAAGTCGGCTATTTTCATTACAAACAGATTCACGTAATCTTTGTCAGGATTTTACTTTTCGAAAACGCTTAATTCCGTTAATATTCCGTGTAATTTGGCTTAATGCAGGTTAACGGTTTATATATGGTTTGTTGTGTTTTTCGAGCAACTAATTTAGTAAATAAAAACGAAATAGAAAATCCCCTAAGGATTTTCGTAGGTAGGCGAGCACTAGCAATAAATTATATATTTTGTTAGCTTTTCGTTTATTTTTCCTTTTTTACAATTAAAATACCGATATAAAACTACATATTTTTCAGCATTTTTATTCGGCGTTTAACTTGTCTAAATTTTCATTCCTAATTTCGTAAACAGGCTAAAAGTCCGCCATTTTTATTTCAGAATTACAGACAGATTCTTGCGTAATATTTGTCAGAATCCCACAGTTTTTCATTTCCGATTGTATAAACAGGCTAAAGTCTGCCGTTTCCATTTCAGAATTACAGACAGATTCTTGCGTAATATTTTTCAAAATCTTCTGTGTTAAAATTCCATTTCTAATTGCGTAATATTTATCAGGATTCTACTTTAGGAAAACGCTTTATTTTTCCAATTTCACGCATTTTTTTTGTTAATGAAAGCTAACGCCATGTGTATGTGGCGTATTTTTCCGCCAGGAAAATATGCGCTCATACACTTTGTTAACGTGCGTTTTTTCTTTTTTAATTAAAATACCGTTATAAAATCACATATTTTTCAGCGTTTTTATTCGGCGTTTAACTTGTATAAATTTTGATATAAACTTACGCTAAAAAATCTAAAATTGGGAATATTCCGAACATTTTTTCATTTTTATTTTCTATTGCGTAAACGAGCTAAAAAGTCCGCCATTTTCATTTCGGAATTATAAGCAAAATCTTACGTAATATTTGTCAAAATCTGCTGTTTTACGATTCCGTTTCTATTGCGCAAAGGAGCTAGAAAGTCGGCTATTTTCATTACAAACAGATTCACGTAATCTTTGTCAGGATTTTACTTTTCGAAAACGCTTAATTCCGTTAATATTCCGTGTAATTTGGCTTAATGCAGGTTAACGTTTTTGTATATGCTTTGTAGCGTTTCTAAATCACTAAAATAGTAAATAAAACCCAGATTAAAGGTAGGCGAGTATTTTCGTAAATAAGCACTAAAAAAGCTATAAAGTATATACGGTGTTGCCAATAGTACGTTTGCCAATTACAAAAGTTCATTGACATTACGAAACTTTTTATTTTTTTTAAGCGTGGGTAAAATTACTTTCTAGAGAATTTTTTTAATCTTTCTTTTTAAGTCGTGACTATTTTTTAAACAATTAACTAAGTTAGTTTTATAAGGTTCTGATATAGTTCCTTTAATTATGTAGTCAATACCTTTTACTGGATAATGTTCTGATAATTTAGACAAACTATAAGTGTCAATATAATTCGCATAGATAAAAGTGTCTTTCAAAAACTTAAATGAAGTATCATTACATATTACTTTGTCTTTGTAAAAACAAAAACAACTTATAAATCTGTCAGGACATTCTATACATCCTTCTACTTTTATACTGTCAGGAACAAAGTCTTGAGATGAAGGCAAGCTTACAACCATAATTTCATTATCAACGTTTTTTAAAGTAATAAAAAACTTTGCTTTTGGTTTAGCACCATTTTTAAAAATGAAATTTGGAAAATATAATATTTCAAAAGGATTACATTGCATAAGTCCTACTAATCTCTTTTGATTCTATGTAGATATTATACATTTCTTGTTTGTCTTCTGAAAGTAATTCATTTAAATTAATTTTGAAATCAGTTGTTCTTCTTGATTTATTCTCAAAACTTTCTAATAAATTATTTTCTTTTGCTACTTTATACCACAAAGTGTGTGGTAAATGCGTTTGGTTAATTAACTCTGTAGCGTTAAAATGACCAAGATTTTCAATTAAAGTGTCCATTAATTGGATGTCAGAATCAGAAAATTCGTCATCAACAAAATTATGTTTTGGTTCAATAAAACAACCATCTAATCCATTTATATGAGAATGTTTGATGTGTTCATTCAATATATATGGTTCGTTTATTTCAGCATATAAATCTTCTGAAACAGGGCCTAAATGCCATACTTCCCATTCTAAACCTAAAAAAGGTCTTCCATATTTTTTAATAGAGAATTCTTCTAAAAAATAAAGTAATTTTATAGTTTTTGTTTTAGATATACTATCTCCTATTTTTTCTTGAAGATAAATAATAGTATTTCCTATTTTATCTATTTCTGATTTAGTATAACTCATTTTTTATTTTATTTAAATAAATAATATTCTTTTCTATTTAAAGCGTGCAAATGTACGATAAATTTTTAATCATTGTACAATTTATAAACATAACTCATTAACAACACTAAACTTACAAAAATTAAATGAATAAAATTAATATTTCGTATATTAATTCCGAAAACGAGCTAAAAAATCAGTGGCAAAAAATAAAGACTTTTAGTAATAATTTATATTAAAAATAACGTTTCCAAAGTATTATTGGCAACGGTTTATATATGGTTTGTTGTGTTTTTCGAGCAACTAATTTAGTAAATAAAAACGAAATAGAAAATCCCCTAAGGATTTTCGTAAGTAGGCGAGCACTAGCAATAAATTATATATTTTGTTAGCTTTTCGTTTATTTTTCCTTTTTTACAATTAAAATACCGATATAAAACCACATATTTTTCAGCGTTTTTATTCGGTGTTTAACTTGTCTAAATTTTTATTCCTAATTTCGCAAACAGGCTAAAAGTCCGCCATTTTCATTTCAGAATTACAGACAGATTCTTGCGTAATATTTGTCAGAATCCCACAGTTTTTCATTTCCGATTGCATAAACAGGCTAAAGTCTGCCGTTTCTATTTCATAATTGCGGACAGATTCTTACGTAATATTTTTCAAAATCTTCTGCGTTAAAATTCCATTTCTAATTGCGTAATATTTATCAGGATTCTACTTTTTTAAACCGCTTTATTTTTCCAATTTCACGCATTTTTTTGTTAATGAAAGCTAACGTGTTTGTATATGGTTTGTTGCGTGGTTAAGCACGTAATTTAGCAAATAAAAACCGAATAGAAAATCCGCGAGGATTTTCGTAAGTAGGCTAGAACTAGCAATAAATTATATACGGTGTTAGCAATAGTTATTATTCCATATATAATTCGGAATTCCCATTTCTATTGTCGATTATTATCGTTTTATTTTCTTTGAAAGGTTCAATCACATTTTCATATGTTGAAGTTATTGATTTAATTTTCTTGTTTCTTTCTGTTGCAAATGTTTTAAATTGTTTGTCAAGATTTTTCTTGATTTCAGTTATTTCATTTGTATTAAACCAAGTTTTATCCTTTGCAGTATCTAACCAACCTAAAGTTTCTTTTCTAATTTCATTATACAGGGTTTTTGTTTTATGGAATGAAATGTTATCTGAATTAAATTCTGTTATTGATTTTAGTTGGTCGCTTATGAGATTTATTCTATTTATATCAGGATTTTTATAACATAAATTCATATGGAATTCTGTTAATTTCGCTAAATGAAATAATTCATCAGCGATTAATGAAGTTTTCATTTTAAATATAAACCCTGTTTTTTCAAAATCTTTTTCTTTCTTTTTAGCTTCTTTGAGTGAATTGACAGAAGTATATTCGTTATTTTTCTTTATTTCACTAACAGAATCTTCTAACATTAAAAAATATTCCTCTCTAACATTAGTAAGTTCTGAAATTATAGATTTGAGTAAAACAAAATCCTCAATTACAAAGTTTTTTTTGTTTAAATATTCAGTTAGAAACTTAAAAGACTTAATTAGTTTAGCTTGTCTTTCTATATGAAATAAGTTTAAAAGTTCGTCTAATTTTTCTTGTACAGAATTTAATTGTTTGGCAATATTATCCATATAATATTGACCAGTAGCAATTGATGCAATTTGAAATGCTACCATTGGTGTAAACATTGTGCTACCTTGTTGAATAAAACCAGCTTGTTGTGTTATTTTTCCACCTTCAGTTACAGCAGATGCAACTCCGCCACTTGAAAGTTTCATTAAAGTACTTGGGTCTGCTGTAGCTTTGAAAAGTCCATAAGTTGCAGATGTAGTAATTGCCGTATTTGTTGCACCACCAACAATATTTGATAATGTTCCTGAAATCGTTTCTTGACTTTCTTTGTTCAAGTATATCTTTGGTAAACTATTTATAAATTGTTTTTCATCAATAGCATCAAACTTTATTTCGGTTAATCCATTTTTGATTTTAAAACCATTAATGATATTAACTGTTTCGTCTTGAATTGGTGTGTTGTCTGAATTTGTAACTAAACTAATTCGATTGTTTAAATGATTGAATTGTTCCAGAGTTTTGGCATTATTTTTTATAATAATTTCGCTTATTTCGTCAAGTCCAAATAATTTCCTAATCCAATTTTTCATTCATTTCTGTTAAGTTGATTAATAATATTTTTTTCATTCAATTTCTACCAAGGTTCCATATCATTATCTTTTCCTTTTCTATTAAACAAATCAAGAAGTTTACTGATGCTACTTTTTTCATCTCCGTAACTACTATCTTTTGCATCTTGTAATTCATTTCTTTTGTCCCAAAATTTTTCAAGAAAGGATTGTCCTCTACTATTATCAGAACCAGAGTCCATTTCGTCAATCATTTTATTCGCACTTTTCATTAAATCATCTAAAAATCCCATATTTTATTTTACTTGTTTTTTTGTTGTTACGATGCTCGTTTTTAATTATTGCTAACGTGTTTGTATATGGTTTGTTGCGTGTTTCAAGCAATTAATTTAGTAAATAATTACCGACCAAGAAAGTCCACGAGGACTTTCGTAAGTAAGCAAAAAGCCAGCAATAAATTATATACGGTGTTGGCATTTCGTACTTATTCAGCACTTTCTGTAAATATATAAGTTGGTTCAGTTTCTTTTAATCCAAAATACCATCTTTTCCTTTCTTTTTTGTCGACTGTTGTAAGTAACATTTTAAATCCTTGTTTTTTCTCCAAATAATTAAATTCAAGATTTTTATTATTCAATTCTGCTATGTTAGAATAAATTACTTTCTTTAAATTAATTGTCGCTTTATCTGTGAAATCGGGTTGTATATTTTTTTCTTTAGAACCAATTTCATTGTACCAAACTGAAAATTCCCTTTCGTATATTTTACCATAACCCGGAAATAATTCATTGTCTCCAAATCCTAATTCTTTCCATTTTGTTGTTTTTCTTCTAACTAATTCCCAACCTTCAGGAATTTCAATAGGTTCAGGAATATATTCGCTTTCAATATCTTCTTTTTCAATTTCTCTTTCAACTTCAATCCAAGTAGGAATTGTATTTACAAGTGCGAAATACCATCTTTTTCTATTTTTATTATCTAAACCAGAAAAAAGAGCTTCATACCCTTTTGTTTTTTCAAGTCTTTCTAAATGAACATTTTCTCCAGTAATTTCAGAACTATTATTTGGCGTATAATTCAGAGGGAATTTATCATTAAATTTTTGAATATCCTTTTTTTCTTTTGAACCAACATCAGAATACCAAACTTCAAATTCTCTCTCAAATAATTTTCCGTAACCTGGAAATAATTCTCCGCTTTGAAATCCAAGTTCATTCCATCTTTCGGAATTTCTGTAAACTATTTCCCATTTAGAGGAATTTATTTCTTTTTTTGAAGAATTAATTCTCTTTTTTGATACTTTTTTTTCAGCTTTGGCAGATGAGTTATTTTTCTTTTTTTCATCTTTATCTCCGATGAAATACATTATTATAAAAAATAAAACTACTCCGATTATTATGTAAAATGTCATTTTTAGTGAATGTTTATTTGTATGAATGCCAACGCCATGTGTATGTGGCGTATTTTTCCGCCAGGAAAATATGCGCTCATACACTTTGTTAACGTGCGTTTTTTTCTTTTTTAATTAAAATACCGTTATAAAATCACATATTTTTCAGCGTTTTTATTCGGCATTTAACTTGTCTAAATTTTCATATAAACTTACGCTAAAAAATCTAACATCGGGAATATTCCGAACATTTTTTCATTTTTATTTTCGATTGCGTAAACGAGCTAAAAAGTCCGCCATTTTCATTTCGGAATTATAAGTAAAATCTTACGTAATATTTTTCAAAATCTGCTGTTTTACGATTCCGTTTCTATTGCGCAAAGGAGCTAGAAAGTCCGCTATTCTCATTACAAACAGATTCACGTAATCTTTGTCAGAATTTTACTTTTAGAAAACGCTTAATTACGTTAATATTCCGTGTAATTTGGCTTAATGCAGGTTAACGGTTTTGTATAATAATAGTGCGGTTTTGTGTGCGAGGATTTTCCGAAGGAAAATCAGACGTAACAAAAGTGCACAGGTTTTTAATTAAGCACTAAATTAAGCATTATTTTTATACGTTGTTGGGTACAGTTATTTTTATCGCTTTAATATTTTCATAAGGTTCTTTTTTATTTGCGTATTGTAAATTGTCAAAAGCAATCGCAGATTTTCCTTTTTCTATTTCAGAATTAATTAAATTCTCTAAAAACTTAATTCCCATTGCATCGACTCCATAATAATCTAAAAGAATATAATCGTTTTTTTCAAAATAGGCTTTTATAATTAGTGCTTTTTTGTTTTTGAAACTTAAATATTCAAATTTTTCATTTAAACTAATTCCGATTTCCTCTGCGATTATTTTTGCGGTCAATTTGTCAATAGACATTTTATTAATCAAGTATTTATTTACAGTCAAAGGACTTAAAAACTCTATAAGACTATTTTGTCGGTAGTTTTTTGCCCAAGGAAAATCAGTCTTTTGATTTTGGAATCGTTTTATTAATTCGATAGTCAAGTCAAAACCTAAAGGTAAGTTTTCAAAATTGAAATTTGGAATATAAATTCTAATTAGGTTTCCGCTTTTTAATTTAAATTCAGGTACATAAATTCCATTTATTTCAAATTTTTTGTTGTGGAAAATGTTGTTTTTCATAATTGTACCCAACGCCATGTGTATGTGGCGTATTTTTCCGCCAGGAAAATATGCGCTCATACACTTTGTTAACGTGCGTTTTTTCTTTTTTAATTAAAATACCGTTATAAAATCATACATTTTTCAGCGTTTTTATTCGGCGTTTAACTTGTCTAAATTTTCATATAAACTTACGTGAAAAAATCTAAAATCGGGAATATTCCGAACATTTTTTCATTTTTATTTTCGATTGCGTAAACGAGCTAAAAAGTCCGCCATTTTCATTTCGGAATTATAAGTAAAATCTTACGTAATATTTTTTAAAATCTGCTGTTTTACGATTCCGTTTCTATTGCGCAAACGAGCTAGAAAGTCCGCTATTTTCATTACAAACAGATTCACGTAATCTTTGTCAGGATTTTACTTTTCGAAAACGCTTAATTCCGTTAATATTCCGTGTAATTTGGCTTAATGCAGGTTAACGGTCTCGGCTATGATTTCGTTGTGGAAAATATCGGAGATTTTTCCGCTTATGAAATCAGCCGATTGGATTGTAAAAATATCAAATTTTGTTCAAATGCCACAATGAATTATAGCCATTGTTGTAACACGTTATTTTTGCAAATTATTATTTTCTTTTAATCGTAGGTCTTCCTTTGATATGGTTGTCTATCATCTCATATTCAAAATCATTAATTCTCTTTTTAGCTTTTTCTTTTTCTATGATTTCTCTTATTTCTGTCCAATATTTAGTTTGTGAATGTCTAAAAATAATCCAAGTTGAAACATTTTCTTTACATTCAAGAGTGTTTTCTGTTATCCAACCCTTTTCTTTAACTATGTCAATCAATAATTCCGTATTATGGTTATCAATTTCGATTTGTAATCTCATTAACGAATCTTGCTTGTGTTTACTCGTTTGAGATATTTTATCAGATATTTCTCTTGCTTTTTTCCCCCATTCTAATTGTTGCTCTCTACTTAAATTAGCATAGTCTTTCACTTCAATATTATTTACTTTTCTCAAAGAATCTAAAACACTAAAAAAAGGGTCTTCCATTTCAGGTAATCCGCGATATTTTTGGTCACTTTCAATAATTCCAACAATTATTTTACATAATTCATCCTTGTTCTCAAAATTTTTTTTCTCTTGGCAGGAACTTAAAATTATTAAAGAAAAAAGGAATGTTAATGTCTTGTTCATATCTTTAATTCAGGGTGTTTTTTATTAATGTGTTACAACGGTTTGTAT
Organism: Tenacibaculum dicentrarchi; assembly: GCF_964036635.1. Lineage (NCBI taxonomy): Bacteria > Pseudomonadati > Bacteroidota > Flavobacteriia > Flavobacteriales > Flavobacteriaceae > Tenacibaculum > Tenacibaculum dicentrarchi. The sequence continues at coordinate 1,708,841 of NZ_OZ038524.1, read as the reverse complement.
ATGAAAAGTGCTGTTTTGTGTACGAGGATTTTCCGCAGGAAAATCAGATGTAGCAAAACGGCACTGACTTTTGTATTATGACTAAATTAAGCATTTTTTATATATTTTGTTAGCTTTTCGTTATTTTTTTACAATTAAAATACTGTTATAAAATCACATATTTTCAGCATTTTTATTCGGCGTTTAACTTGTCTAAATTTTCATTTCTGATTGCATAAACAGGCTAAAAGTCCGCCGTTTTCATTTCAGAATTACAGACGGATTCTTGCGTAATATTTGTCAGAATCCTATAGTTTTTCATTTCCGATTGCATAAACAGGCTAAAAGTCCGCCGTTTTCATTTCATAATTACAAACAAATTCTTGCGTAATATTTGTCAAAATTTACAGCTTTACGATTCCATTTCTAATTGCGTAATATTTATCAGGATTCTACTTTTTTAAACCGCTTTATTTTTTCAATTTTTGCGTATTTTTTGTTAATGAAAGCTAACGGTTTGTATATGGTTTGTTGCGTTTTTAAAGCACTAAATTTAGTAAATAAAAACGGAATAGAAAATCCCTAAGGATTTTCGTAAGTAGGCTAGTACTAGCAATAAATTATATACGTTGTTGGGGCTAGTTATTTGTTTTTTCTAGCAGTCTTTTCTTCATTTCTAAACTCTCTCTGTATTCCAAAGCTTCTGATTTCATTGTCCAATGTGTTTCTAATTTAAATGTATCGACTTTAGCCTTGATTTCACTAATTGGCATAGCGAAAAATTCCTTTCTGTAATTTACTTTATTTACTCTTTCAGAATCGAAAGTTCTATGTAATTCTTTTTCTAATTTCGGAGCATCTTCTGAATGAATCATTGCGTGAACGTCAAATGTAAATGGAACAGAAGCATCTCCTAATTCTTTAACTCTGTCTAAAGGTTCTAACCTTCTTGTTAGTCCAATTTTATATACGTTTTCTCCAAATGAACCAACATTAGAAATTATGTAAACGTGTCCTCTTTTTGTTTGTTGAGCCATTGACATTGCTCTTTGTCCTTTCTCTTCTGCTATAAATAGTTTTTGCTTAATATTTTCTAGTTCTTGCTCAAATTTAGCTCTATCTTCGTCAGCAACTTTTAGTAATTTTGCCTCAATTTCTTTCCTTGCTTTTTCAAGCATTTTTTCTTCTTTTTCAGCTTCTTTTCTAGCTTTTTCAAAATCTCTTCTTGCTTTTTCTTCTTCTCTAATAGCTTCTCGTATTTCTCTTTGCTCTTGTAAATCTTGTTTCTTTATTTCGTGAACTGTAACTGCTAATTTTAATTGTTCTAAAACGGTTTCATAATATCTATTTGTAATTTTTGCATTTCTAAAGGCTTTACCATTATGATTTACCAGACGAAAAGCATCTTTTAAAGATTGTTGAAGTTTGCCATAATTGTCATATTTAACTTTAGCCATTATAGTATCAACTTTTCCATTAAAGGCATCTAGGACAAATTCAATTGCTGTTGTTTTTCTATGAACTTCAACATAATCACATTCTGCAACTTCATTATTTTTAATCATAGACTTTATAAGTGTTCTAATTTGTGCAAGTTCTTGACCAGCTTTTTTATGATTATATTCTTCTGCTAAATCGTCTAGAAGTGAATGGTTAGGTATTAAATATTCGTCTCCATAACCTTTAATGATATTTTTCATAGCTTTTACAGTTTTTTGATACTGTTCAGCATTATTCTTTGCTTCCCAAGCTTCTCCGGCTATACTTTCAGCTTTTGAATTAGCTTCATTTTCAATTTTTGTTGCAATTTTATGAGCATTTTCTAATATAATTTCAGCTCTATTTTTTGTTTCAGTTGCCTTTTCTCTTGCTTCTTTTCTTATTGTATTTACTTCTGATTTTGAACTTTGAATAATCTCTTCAACTTCAATTTTAGTTTTTTCTAACCTTTGCTCAATTTCATTAGAAATTTTTTTTAATTCATTATCAATATCTTTTATTGGCTCATATTTTTTTAAGTATTCAGTAGATTTTTGGTATTCTGAAAAATTATTTTTCTCCTTTTTAAATTTTTCATTTAAATCAGATATTTCCTTTTCTTTATTATCTCTTTCTTTTTTTAATTCATCATTTAAATCAGATATTTCTTTTCCTTTATTATCTCTTTCTTTTTTTATTGAAGAATTTTTAGATAATAAAACGATAATAATTATTATACAAATAGTAAGTAAAAATGTCATTTCTTTCTTTTTTTAATTAGCCCCAACGTTTTTATATATGGTTTGTTGCGTGTTTCAAGTTCTAAATATATTAAATAAAAACGGAATAGAAAATCCCTAAGGATTTTCGTAAGTAGATAAACACTAGCAATAAATTATATATGTTGTTGTGCGTTCGTACTTATTTTCTCGTATATTGATTATCAAATTCTTTCCAAATATTAGAATTGTAAAAATTTTTTGTTTGAGACTTTGGGTTTTTCGGGTCTAATTTTCGATTATGTGCAAGTTTTTTATCTTGTTTTATAATTCTCATTAATGAATGAAAGGCTGTATTTACTTTAAAATTCGAATATTTTTTATTTGCGGTATTTGTAACGTCAGAATATGAAAGAGGATATTTTAAAGTAATGTCTTCTTCGCTGATTTTTACAGGAACTCCATCTTTATCATATCTCATTCCAATTCCATCGATTGTTTTAGATTTTTTAAAACTGATATCAATTCCTATAGCTACACTAAATTTATCATCTAATGAATCTGTTTCCGAAACTTTCTTTTTTATAAAATTTAAGTAATTTTTTACTTCTTCGGTTAAAACAGAAGTTGAATCAACTTTTGAGTCAACATAAGCTAAAGGCATTAAGTAAAAATTGTATTTTGATAAATCAACTCTTGATTCCCAATATTGAATTAATTCCATATAGTTTTTAATACAAGCAAATCCTAATTCTTGAATTTCCTTAGAAATATCGGATGCGTTATGAAAATGTATAGAATTGTCTCTTAACTCTATAAGAGCGAAAAGACTTTTAACTAAATTTAAACTTATTTTTTCCTCGTGTTTTCTTAATCTTAGCATTGATTCCGCAAGACTTATGGTCATTGGATTTCGTGCTCTATTGAGTTTTGGTGTTAATACTTTAGATTTTTCACCATTTTTCTTTTTTTTATTTTCCATTACATAAATGGAATTCATATTGTATTTTGATAGTTTTAATATTCGAGCCTTGAACAATAATTCCCACGCATTTATTGAAAGTATAGAAAATGTTTCCTCACGGTATTTAAAATCAGGTTTATTATAAATCTCAATTGCTGATAGCATAGAATTGATAGATTTATCTAATAAACTTTGGTAAGTTTTATTAATTTTCATTTGTTTTGAGTGAGTTTTTGTATGACGCACAACGCCTAGTGTATGTGGCGTATTTTTCCGCCAGGAAAATATGCGCTCATACACTTTGTTAACGTGCGTTTTTTTCTTTTTTAATTAAAATACCGTTATAAAATCACATATTTTTCAGCGTTTTTATTCGGCGTTTAACTTGTCTAAATTTTCATATAAACTTACGCTAAAAAATCTAAAATTGGGAATATTCAGAACATTTTTTCATTTTTATTTTCGATTGCGTAAACGAGCTAAAAAGTCCGCCATTTTCATTTCGGAATTATAGACAAATTCTTGCGTGATATTTTTCAAAATCTGCTGTTTTACAATTCCGTTTTGATTGCGCAAATAAGCTAGGAAATCCGCTGTTTTCATTACAAACAGATTCACGTAATCTTTGTCAGAATTTTACTTTTCGAAAATGTTTAATTACGTTAATATTTCGTGTAATTTGGCTTAATGCAGGTTAACGCCTAGTGTATGTGGCGTATTTTTCCGCCAGGAAAATATGCGCTCATACACTTTGTTAACGTGCGTTTTTTCTTTTTTAATTAAAATACCGTTATAAAATCACACATTTTTCAGCGTTTTTATTCGGCGTTTAACTTGTCTAAATTTTCATATAAATTTACGCTAAAAAATCTAACATCGGGGATATTCCGAACATTTTTTCATTTTTATTTTCGATTGCGTAAACGAGCTAAAAAATCTACGGTTTTATTTTCGGAATTATAAGCAAAATCTTACGTAATATTTTTTAAAATCTGCTGTTTTACGATTCCGTTTCTATTGCGCAAACGAGCTAGAAAGTCCGCTGTTTTCATTACAAACAGATTCACGTAATCTTTGTCAGGATTTTACTTTTCGAAAACGCTTAATTACGTTAATATTCCGTGTAATTTGGCTTAATGCAGGTTAACGGTTAGTATATGAAAAGTGCTGTTTTGTGTACGAGGATTTTCCGCAGGAAAATCAGATGTAGCAAAACGGCACTGACTTTTGTATTATGACTAAATTAAGCATTTTTTATATACGTTGTTAGCTTTTCGTTAATTTTTTTTACAATTAAAATACTGTTATAAAATCACATATTTTCAGCGTTTTTATTCGGCGTTTAACTTGTCTAAATTTTCATTCCTAATTTCGCAAACAGGCTAAAAGTCCGCCATTTTCATTTCAGAATTACAGACAGATTCTTGCGTAATATTTGTCAGAATCCCACAGTTTTTCATTTCCGATTGCATAAACAGGCTAAAGTCTGCCGTTTCTATTTCATAATTGCGGACAGATTCTTACGTAATATTTTTCAAAATATTCTGCGTTAAAATTCCATTTCTAATTGCGTAATATTTATCAGGATTCTACTTTTTTAAACCGCTTTATTTTTTCAATTTTTGCGTATTTTTTGTTAATGAAAGCTAACGGTTTGTATATGAAAAGTGCTGTTTTGTGTACGAGGATTTTCCGCAGGAAAATCAGATGTAGCAAAACGGCACTGACTTTTGTGTTATGACGAAATTAAGCATTTTTTATATACTTTGTTAGCTTTTCGTTATTTTTTTACAATTAAAATACTGTTATAAAATCACATATTTTCAGCGTTTTTATTCAGTGTTTAACTTGTCTAAATTTTCATTTCCGATTGCATAAATAGGCTAAAAGTCCGCTGTTTCCATTTCAGAATTACAGACGGATTCTTGCGTAATATTTGTCAGAATCCTATAGTTTTTCATTTCCGATTGCATAAACAGGCTAAAAGTCCGCCGTTTTCATTTCATAATTACAAACAAATTCTTGCGTAATATTTGTCAAAATTTACAGCTTTACGATTCCATTTCTAATTGCGTAATATTTATCAGGATTCTACTTTTTTAAACCGCTTTATTTTTTCAATTTTTGCGTATTTTTTGTTAATGAAAGCTAACGCCATGTGTATGTGGCGTATTTTTCCGCCAGGAAAATATGCGCTCATACACTTTGTTAACGTGCGTTTTTTTCTTTTTTAATTAAAATATCGTTATAAAATCACATATTTTTCAGCGTTTTTATTCGGCGTTTAACTTGTCTAAATTTTGATATAAACTTACGCTAAAAAATCTAAAATTGGGAATATTCCGAACATTTTTTCATTTTTATTTTCTATTGCGTAAACGAGCTAAAAAGTCCGCCATTTTCATTTCGGAATTATAAGCAAAATCTTACGTAATATTTTTCAAAATCTGCTGTTTTACGATTCCGTTTCTACTGCGTAAACGAGCTAGAAAGTCGGCTATTTTCATTACAAACAGATTCACGTAATCTTTGTCAGAATTTTACTTTTCGAAAACGCTTAATTACGTTAATATTCCGTGTAATTTGGCTTAATGCAGGTTAACGGTTTTGTGTATGATTAGAGGCGTGTTTTATGCAACTAATTTAGCAAATAAAAACCGAATAGAAAATCCGCGAGGATTTTCGTAAGTAGGCTTGAACTAGCCATTAATTATACACGGTGTTACCAAAAGTTATTTTTTTACTTTTTTAAATCTGTCCCAAAAGTTTGTTCCAGTTTTAAATTCATTATCATTCACTTTTTCCCATTTCCAAGAAATTTCCTTATCAGAAATGACTTTTGCTTGAGCAGGAAATAAATCAATTTCAATTATTTTATCATAACTGTTGTCAATTTCCAATTCAAGTGTTTCATAACCAATAAATTCAATTTTGTAGTTTGCTTTTGGGCTATTTTTATCGACTAAAAAAACTTTGTTTAGTTCATCAAAGAAGAAGTGTTTGCGGTCAGATGTTCGTATGACATTAGCTGGAATTTCAATTCCATTTTCGTCTTTAACTTTAAATTTAACTTTAATTTCTTTTTCAGATTTCGCTTTAGATTCCGTTATTTTAATTTCACTTTTTGAAACCTGTTCAGCTTTGTCAAAAACCAAGTTTAGTTTTTCGTCTTTCAATTCAAATTTTCCACTACCAATTGCCGAAACTCCTAAACATCCAGAAACGAAATAATCAAATCGATTATTTTCTTTAAAATCAATACACGTTACATCTGATTCACCAATTGGAATCGAACAATATTTTCCGATTAATTTTTCTTGTGAAAAAGTTGTAATCGTAATCAGAAGCATTATTGTTTGCAGTATGATTTTCATAATTTTTGGTAACGTTTTTGTGTAAGATTAGTTGCGTGTTTTAAGCACTAAAGTTAGCAAATAAATCACAAATAGAAAGTCCGGAAGGACTTTCGTAAATTGGCAAAAACCAGCAATTAATTTTATACGGTGTTGGCATTTCGTTGTTTTTATTCAGACTTTTAATTATTCGGGTTAATTCCGTTTATATTTTTTCAAACGTTTTAGCGAATTCGGTAAGCGACTTATTCTGCAAACTTGTTCAATTTCGTTTGAGTGAGTAATTCCTCAACTTGCTAAATTTCGCTTTCAATTTGATTTTTACAAATTTGCTTAAATTCCGTAATTGTTTTAATTCACTTTCTTTTTGTTAAGTCCATCGTAAAACATTTTAATAGTAATTAAACTCCAAAAAAGTCTATAAATCCAGACGTTGATTTCATATCCAAAAAATTCTGTTGAATCTGAATATTTCCAAAAACTATAGATTACGTTTCCTAAAGCAATTATTCCGAATATTATTGATGCAATTTTATTCATATGTATTTATTTTTTTAGTAGTTTATGTTAATGAATGCCAACGCCATGTGTATGTGGCGTATTTTTCCGCCAGGAAAATATGCGCTCATACACTTTGTTAACGTGCGTTTTTTCTTTTTTAATTAAAATACCGTTATAAAATCACATATTTTTCAGCATTTTTATTCTGTGTTTAACTTGTCTAAATTTTCATATAAACTTACGCTAAAAAATCTAAAATCGGGAATATTCCGAACATTTTTTCATTTTTATTTTCGATTGCGTAAACGAGCTAAAAAGTCTACGGTTTTATTTCGGAATTATAAGCAAAATCTTACGTAATATTTTTCAAAATCTGCTGTTTTACGATTCCGTTTCTATTGCGAAAACGAGCTAGAAAGTCGGCTATTTTCATTACAAACAGATTCACGTAATCTTTGTCAGGATTTTACTTTTCGAAAACGCTTAATTCCGTTAATATTCCGTGTAATTTGGCTTAATGCAGGTTAATGTGTTTGTATATGGTTTGTTGCGTGGTTTAAGCAACTAATTTAGTAAATAATTACCGACCAAGAAAGTCCGCGAGGACTTTCGTAAGTAAGCGAGAAGCCAGCAATAAATTATATACGGTGTTGTGCAACGTATTTTTTATGTCAGGTCTAATTCAAATTCTTTATTGTAAAAATCCATTCTTTCTTTCGGTTGATTTATTTCGGTGCTCCACAAAATTTCTTTGTTATTAAAATCTTTACAATGACTTAAACCATATTGTAATAATCCGCCTCCACCATCACTTGGGTCTTTCACTACTATTGATTCTGAAACTTCATCTATTTCAAAGTATTTATCAAATACATCTGCTTTCAAAGCCACATTTTCAAATGATAGTTTTTCTTTTACGCTTGGATATAAAATTCCTTCTATTGTTCCTCCGTCAAGTTCGTTCAGAAGTTTGTTAGCAAAAAATGCACTAAAAATATAATCTCTATCATTATCTGGATTAACATTTTTACTAAAATGAAAGGCTATAAATTTTGTCAAATTAATAACTGCTTCTTTTGTTTTTCCTTTAAAGTTCTTATTGACATCTTCGTAAAAACTTTGTTCCATTTCAAAACTATGTGGATTCATTGTTCCATTTGTAGGTTGAATATGGAATATTGGACAGATTTTAAAAGTATGTTTTTCTTTTACTTTCCAAATTGACTTTGTCACTAACTCTCCAACTTTTGGACGCATTTCAGATAATGCTGTTGTAATCATCGGTGCTCCATAAAAAATACTTTCCTTTTTTAAGTTGCATCTTCCATATCTGTTTACTTTTTCCGCTGGCGGATATTTTAGAAAATCAATATTTCTTATTCTTTTGTTAGTTCCTAAAATCCTCTTATTTACAGTTATTCGTTCTAACTTCTTAAAATCATAAAAGGCAACTAAATGTGTGAATAATGGTAAATATTTAGGTAAATTTCTTAAAATCCATTTTTCCCATTGTTCATCTATTCCACGCATTGAAATTTGATTGCAAGTATTAAGCAATAAATTAAATTCATTAATTTCAATTTGTGTTAGTTCTCTCATATGTTGCACAACGCCTAGTGTATGTGGCGTATTTTTCCGCCAGGAAAATATGCGCTCATACACTTTGTTAACGTGCGTTTTTTCTTTTTTAATTAAAATACCGTTATAAAATCACACATTTTTCAGCGTTTTTATTCGGCGTTTAACTTGTCTAAATTTTGATATAAACTTACGCTAAAAAATCTAAAATCGGGAATATTCCGAACATTTTTTCATTTTTATTTTCTATTGCGTAAACGAGCTAAAAAGTCCGCCATTTTCATTTCGGAATTATAAGCAAAATCTTACGTGATATTTGTCAAAACCTACTGTTTTACGATTCCGTTTCTATTGCGCAAACGAGCTAGAAAGTCCGCTATTTTCATTACAAACAGATTCACGTAATCTTTGTCAGGATTTTACTTTTCGAAAACGCTTAATTTCGTTAATATTCCGTGTAATTTGGCTTAATGCAGGTTAACGGTTTTATATATGGTTTGTTGCGTGTTTGAAGCAACTAATTTAGTAAATAAAAACGGAATAGAAAATCCCTAAGGATTTTCGTAAGTAGATAAGCACTAGCAATAAATTATATATGTTGTTGTAATTAGTGATTTTCTAACTAAATTTCTCATTTCTTAATTTTCAATTTTCCGTTTTATTTCTCTTTCTTTTTTTTACGTTTCTACTTAAAACTCCACTTTAATTAATTTCCGCCTATTTATTCACGCTTTATTTTCAGCGTTAACTTCTGCTTTTTTCACGTTTCTGCTTAAAACTCCGTTTTAATTAATTTCCACCGATTTATTCACGCTTCACTTTTCAGAGTTTAATTCTGTTTTTTTCTCTTTTTTAGGATTTACTTTCTAAAAATAGAGTAGCAGTCATTTTCAATTTTTCCAGCGTAATATTATTCAATATTAATTTCTAGAAAAGATAAATCACTAATTAGGAATTTCAGGCTGAAATTCCGCCATTAATTACAACGTTTTTATATATGGTTTGTTGCGTATTTCAAGTTCTAAATATATTAAATAAAAACGGAATAGAAAATCCCCTAAGGATTTTCGTAAGTAGATAAGTATTAGCAATAAATTATATATGGTGTTGCCACCAGTACTTTTTTCATTTGTTATCTTTTCGGTTTAATATTGAACTGTTTTTTCTAATTAAATACTCTTCTAATTCAAATCTACCAAATGAAATAGGTAGAGTTTTAATTGAACAATTTTTTAGAAATTCAGTTATTTTTTTGTCCTCAATATCTGAAAAATATCTTTTCCTACCATTTATTGTTTGTAACTTAAATCCTAAAATCGTTTCTCCTAAATTTCTTCTCAAAGCAGAGAAATATGTTCTTACAGAATGAGTTTGGTATCTTTTATTTATATCAGAACTTTCTCCAATATAAATTAATCCTTTTGTTTTATGTTCAACCCAATAAAGTCCTGCACTTGATTCTATTTGAGCAGAAAACCAATTGTATGCTTTAGCTTTTTTTAATTCTTTTTCTCCTTGTTCAATAATTTGGCTTTTGTTCGATTGAATCTCAAACCATAATTTTCTGTTTGTCTTTTCTTTAAATAAATTTCTTTTTCCAAGTTGGAATTTATTTAAGTTGGTTGGAATATTTACAATTCCAAACTCTTCTAATTCTTTTCTGCCAATTTCTGTGTTTATTGTCCTAATTTCAAAATCCGAAATATTCAAAAGTTTTTTTGAATCCCTTTTTTGTTTTTCAGATTTCAAGTAATTCTTAAAAAACGTTGAAGTTTTTTCTCTTGAATGTTGTTTTAATCTTTTAGATAAACTTTTCGATTCTCCTGTATAATTCCATAGATTCTTTTTGTCCGAAATTAGATAATTTCCATATCCATTTTCAAAGTCAGATTCAAAGTTTTTCCGTTTGCTTTTTTTCAGTTCGGTTAAGCCTGAAATTAAAATTAAATCAGAATTATTTTGACAGTATTTCCATTCTTTTGCGGTCATTTTCGGTATTGTTGGCAACGCCTAGTGTATGTTGCGTATTTTTCCGCCAGGAAAATATGCGCTCATACACTTTGTTAACGTGCGTTTTTTCTTTTTTAATTAAAATACCGTTATAAAATCACATATTTTTCAGCATTTTTATTCGGTGTTTAACTTGTCTAAATTTTCATATAAACTTACGCTAAAAAATCTAAAATCGGGAATATTCCGAACATTTTTTCATTTTTATTTTCTATTGCGTAAACGAGCTAAAAAGTCCGCCATTTTCATTTCGGAATTATAGACAAATTCTTACGTGATATTTTTTAAAATCTGCTGTTTTACGATTCCGTTTCTATTGCGTAAACGAGCTAGAAAGTCCGCTGTTTTCATTACAAACAGATTCACGTAATCTTTGTCAGGATTTTACTTTTCGAAAACGCTTAATTACGTTAATATTCCGTGTAACTTGGCTTAATGCAGGTTAACGTTTTTGTATATGGTTTGTTGCGTGTTTCAAGCATTAAATATAGTAAATAAAAGCGGAATAGAAAATCCCCTAAGGATTTTCGTAAGTAGGCGAGTACTAGCAATGAATTATATACGTTGTTAGGCACTTTTTTTTAATATTCTTTATTAACTTCAATTAATAATTCACAATTGGTTTTATAATCTATTATTTTTAAATCTGGATATTTTTTAATCATTTCGCCATTTTGATCTTCATGATATTCACAATCTTTCATTTGATCAAAAAATTTTTTCATTTCATCTCTTTCTGTTTCTAGTTCTTTATCGAATTTTATTAAATAAATCGAACTTGGTTTCAATAATTCAGCAAATAAATAAGGATTTGGAAATTCTAAATTTTGATTCTCATTTTGAACATCAGGGATTGCATGAACAGAAAATAATTTAGATAGTTGATTAATTTTATAAATTATATCTTCTTTATCATTTAGGTTTTTTGAATAATATTTATCATTTCTTAAATAGTGATTTAAAATATATAAAGCACCTAATGAATGAATTAAATTCTCAATATTCGCATAATGAAAATATTTATTTCTGTCATGCTTTATCTTATTATAAGCAAAATACCATTTCCAATTATTTATATCTTTATCACCATCTTTAAAACTATCAATTCTAAATGGGGATAAAAAACTAGAATCAAAAGTTCTTTTATCGCAGTTTTCAAAATCAAAATTGACTTCTTTCCGTTTTAAATTATACAATTTATCAAGTTCATCTATATATTCTTTAAACTTGACAAATGTTCTAATTTTATCATTTTTATCTCTAAATTCTATATTTTCAATTTTACATAATTCTAAAGCAATATTTTCACATTCTGAACAAGTTCTTAGAATTAAATCAGCTAGACGTATTGAAAATGTTTTTAATTGATTTTCATTTATATAAATTGAGTAACTTAATTCAATAAATTCTTCTTCTAGTTTTTTATATACAGAAAAGAATAAGTTTTCCATTTTTTTTTTTTAATTGTGCCTAACGGTTTGTATAAGATTAGTTGCGTATTTTAAGCACTAAAGTTAGTAAATAAATCACAGATAGAAAGTCTGCGAGAACTTTCGTAAATAGGCTAAAACCAGCAATTAATTTTATATGGTGTTAGCAATAGTTTGTTATTTCAAATTCCTCTTTTCCTCCTTTAATACTTTAATATATTCTTTGTAATATCCCGAACTCGCTTTTTTGGTTTTTACAAAAACCTCTCTCAAAACGTTTAAAAGTTCTCAAAATGAGTTACTATACTAGAGAGAAGTTAAAGTCCCTTAAAAGGGTTTAAAATGCCCTTTACAGGCATGCTGATTTTAAATCTTGAGAAAAAGCCTTAAAATAGCCCAAGAATAGGGTTAAAAAGTCGGGGACCTCTTTTCTTTCTTATATAACTATAGAGGTCCCCGACTTTTGAGGTACCTAAGATTTTATTTTCGTCCATCCCGAAACGCAAGATTTTGCAAGAACAAAAAATAAAATCATAAATACAATTTTATAAAGTACAGATTTTATATTTTCAAATTTTTCAAACATATTTTTTCTCATTTTTGGGTTTAATTATTGCTAACGCCATGTGTATGTGGCGTATTTTTCCGCTAGGAAAATATGCGCTCATACACTTTGTTAACGTGCGTTTTTTCTTTTTTAATTAAAATACCGTTATAAAATCACATATTTTTCAGCGTTTTTATTCGGCGTTTAACTTGTCTAAATTTTGATATAAACTTACGCTAAAAAATCTAAAATTGGGAATATTCCGAACATTTTTTCATTTTTATTTTCTATTGCGTAAACGAGCTAAAAAGTCCGCCATTTTCATTTCGGAATTATAAGCAAAATCTTACGTAATATTTTTCAAAATCTGCTGTTTTACGATTCCGTTTCTACTGCGTAAACGAGCTAGAAAGTCGGCTATTTTCATTACAAACAGATTCACGTAATCTTTGTCAGAATTTTACTTTTCGAAAACGCTTAATTACGTTAATATTCCGTGTAATTTGGCTTAATGCAGGTTAACGTTTTTGTATAAGCTTTGTTGCGTTGTTTAAGCAGTGAATTTAGTAAATAAAGTACGAACGGCGAAATTCCAGAGGAATTTCCCAAGTGAGCTAAAACCAGCAATAAAGTTTATACGGTGTTGTGGTGTCGTTTTTTATTCATTTACTTCATAAACTTGACCTTTCTTTGGTTCTCCTTTTTGTTTGTTTACAATAGTTGGTAATATCCAAATCAGTTTTTTTTCACTCAGACCATTACCATATTTTTGGTTTCTCCAATGTCCTCGTCTCCAATGTGGTTCAACAGTATAATTTCCGAAAAGTTCTTTGTTTTTATGCTTAAAAGATTGTCCTACAAAAGAAATTTTTGAAAATCCTAAACTCTCAATTTTTTTGTCAAGTTTAGAATTTTCACGTTTAGTTTTGGCAAATGTTCTTTTGCGGTCAAAATTATGTGGTAAACCTTTTGGAAAATTATTCTTTATGTCAACTTTTTCAGTCGGTTGAGATAGGTATAGTATGCAGTTTATTATGAGATTAATTGTATTCTCAAATAATTGTTTAGTAGAATTATAAAAATCTAATTCTGCATCTGTAACTTCTCTTTTAGAATTTTTAAGTGGGAAAATCTCCTTTTTTAGTTCTTTTAGATAATCATCTACGGAATTTTTGACAGTTAACTTGTTTTGTTTAGGGTCAAACCATAGCCAAACATTCCAAAAATCGCCTAATGGTGAAATATCATACTTTTCAACACCATCTATATTATATGGAAGTTGACTATTAACTTTTTGTACATACTCAAAATAGATTTTCTTAAACTCTCCAGTAAAAGTCAATCCTAATTCACAATAACCGTCATAGGTTTCTCCGTTTCCATTCCATATTTGGTGGTCAATGTAAACACCTTCTATAACTTCTTTACTATCTTTTGTTATTTTTAAATTCAATGGTTTTAAGGAAAGATAAAACCTATCGTAAGGTGGATGAAATTTATCGGCTGTTATTTCACTAACATCGGTTTTTTTAAGCATTTCTAGTAATTCTTTTGTGAATGCGAAAATATGTTTACCGTTTTTGTACCAATCTAACCATCTAGAAAATTCCCCATACTTATAGTCAATTTCAATTATTTCTAACTCTGTGAAATTCGTGTGTTTTTTAATAAATTCGTGTCGGTTTGTTTCTGTACTATCATAGTTTGGAATGAACTGTCTTAAAAACCCGTCATTATCGTTGGCAAAATTTCTGTAATTATTTTTTTTGTCAATAGAATATGGATAATAATAAAGTAATTCCGATTCTGTCATTTGTCAATTTTCTTGTTAGTTTCGATCTTGGATTCAATGTTCTAACGCAACAAAGCGTTGTTAATTTTTGATGCTACTAAGCTATGTTTTTTATTTCAATATCCATCATTTCTTTAGGCGTTTTGTACCCGATAATTTTCCGAGGTCTATTGTTTAATTTTTGTTGAATAATTTGTAGTTGATTTTCGCTAATTTCATTAAAATTAGTACCCTTAGGCAGATACCTTCTAATGAGTCCATTTGTGTTTTCATTGGTGCCTCTTTCCCAGGAAGAATATGGATGTGCAAAGTAAATTTTCATACCTGTTTTTTGCGTTATTTTTTGATGCCTTGCCATTTCAATTCCGTTGTCATATGTCATTGATTTTTTATAAATAGGATTTAATTTAGTGAATATTTCACTAAATTGATTGGCAACTTCCATGGCTTTTTTCGATTTTAGTTTAATGATTAAAGTGAACCTTGTTTTGCGTTCAACAATTGTTCCGATAGCACTTTTATGGTTTTTTCCAATGATTAAGTCGCCTTCCCAATGTCCAACTTCATCTCTAAGTTCAATATGCTTAGGTCTGTTGTCAATACTAACTTGATTGCTTATTTTAGAACCACCACCACGTCTTTTTTTATGAGGTCTGCGTCTTGTTTTTTTACGAACTAGAAGTTTGATTAGTTTTTTATTTAAACTAGCTTGTGGTCTGGTGTAAATGTGTCTATAGATAGCTTCATGTGAAATAGACATTATTGGGTTGTTTGGATATATCTCTTTGAGTCTTCCAGAAATTTGTTCAGGAGTCCAGTTAGATAAAAGTCCTTTATAAACAAAAAACTTGAGTAGGGAATAGGTGCTTATTTTATCAAGGTTTCTTTTGTTCGCATAATCATCTTTAGCGTTCCAATGTGCTAATTCAGCATCATATTTATCTTCTTTATTTTGTACCCATTTAGAGACTTCTCTAAAGATTGTTGAACGTGCTCTTTTTAATGTTTTAGCGATATAAGATTTAGACTTTTTTTCATTTAAAAGAGTCTGAATAATAACTCTTTCTTTTAGAGTTAAACGTCTATGCTTTTTTATTTTCATTTTACAAATCTATAATTTTAGATTTGTTGCGTTAAGTTATTGAATGGAGCGATGTTCGTCTGAAATGCACCACAACGGTTTATATATGGTTTGTTGTGTTTTTCGAGCAACTAATTTAGTAAATAAAAACGAAATAGAAAATCCCCTAAGGATTTTCGTAGGTAGGCGAGCACTAGCAATAAATTATATATTTTGTTAGCTTTTCGTTTATTTTTCCTTATTTACAATTAAAATACCGATATAAAACCACATATTTTTCAGCGTTTTTATTCGGTGTTTAACTTGTCTAAATTTTCATTCCTAATTTCGTAAACAGGCTAAAAGTCCGCCATTTTCATTTCAGAATTACAGACAGATTCTTGCGTAATATTTGTCAGAATCCCACAGTTTTTCATTTCCGATTGCATAAACAGGCTAAAGTCTGCCGTTTCTATTTCATAATTGCGGACAGATTCTTACGTAATATTTTTCAAAATCTTCTGCGTTAAAATTCCATTTCTAATTGCGTAATATTTATCAGGATTCTACTTTAGGAAAACGCTTTATTTTTCCAATTTCACGCATTTTTTTTGTTAATGAAAGCTAACGCCATGTGTATGTGGCGTATTTTTCCGCCAGGAAAATATGCGCTCATACACTTTGTTAACGTGCGTTTTTTCTTTTTTAATTAAAATACCGTTATAAAATCACATATTTTTCAGCGTTTTTATTGGGCGTTTAACTTGTCTAAATTTTCATATAAACTTACGTGAAAAAATCTAAAATCGGGGATATTCCGAACATTTTTTCATTTTTATTTTCGATTGCGTAAACGAGCTAAAAAGTCTGCGGTTTTATTTCGGAATTATAAGCAAAATCTTACGTAATATTTTTCAAAATCTGCTGTTTTACGATTCCGTTTCTACTGCGCAAACGAGCTAGAAAGTCGGCTATTTTCATTACAAACAGATTCACGTAATCTTTGTCAGGATTTTACTTTTCGAAAACGCTTAATTACGTTAATATTCCGTGTAATTTGGCTTAATGCAGGTTAACGATAACGTATAAACGAAGTAGCGAATAAAAAAGCCGAAAATTCGAATTAAGTACTAATTCTGTAAATATACAAAAAGGTTGAGTTAAGGCACTTAACTCGCTATTTTGTTTATACAATGTTGTAGCCAGTTACTTCTTTTTTGGTAAACCTACTTTCGCAAGTATTTTTTTTGCTTTCTCTAATTTTTTAGGAAATAGAACTCTGTCTTGTAATTCTTCTAATTTCTTATCAAATACTATAATAGGTACTTTCGACGTATTTAATTTATCAATTTTAGTTGCCATAATTTTCAATATTAGTTAATAAAAAAGCACTGTAATCTTCTCCAACGATAAACTCTTCCCATTCATCCTTTTCAATTGTTAGACCAAAAACTTTAAAATCTTTCTGTATTTCAGCCAAATTGTTAGTTATTCCCATTCTATAAAGTCGAGTTCTTACTTTTGTACTACCTGTTGCAAAAATCCAAGCATTTGGGTTTTGTTCAGTAAAAGCATATACTGTTGATGCTACGGTAGCTAAAACTTTCAAACTATCTCCGTTATTGGTTACAGATAAATCATTTATAGATTTAGTTTTATCATCATAATCTCCAAATCCCAAGTTATATACATTTTCTTGTCCGGTGAAGGTATATTCAACCATTTTTCTAATTAATCCTTTTTTACCCTCACTAATAAATTCAAAATGTTGGTATTTATTCTCAGATTTGTATTGATATTTAGGATTATTCATATTAATAGTTTAATTATAAACAAAATTATGAAATATTTTCAGGACTTTAATTGTTAAGTTCAGTTTTTAATTGGCTACAACGGTTTTATATATGGTTTGTTGCGTATTTCGAGCAACTAATTTAGTAAATAAAAACGGAATAGAAAATCCCCTAAGGATTTTCGTAAGTAGATAAGCACTAGCAATAAATTATATATGTTGTTGTAATTAGTGATTTTCTAACTAAATTTCTCATTTCTTAATTTTCAATTTTTCCGTTTTATTTCTCTTTCTTTTTTTTACGTTTCTACTTAAAACTCCGCCTTAATTAATTTCCACCTATTTATTCACGCTTTATTTTCAGCGTTCAATTCTGCCTTTTTTCACGTTTGAGCTTAAAACTCCGCCCTAATTAATTTCCGCTTATTTATTCACGCTTTATTTTTCAGCGTTCAATTCTGTTTTTCTCTTTTTTAGGGTTTACTTTCTAAAAATAGAGTAGTAGTCATTTTCAATTTTTCCAGCGCAATATTATTCAATATTAATTTCTAGAAAAGATAAATCACTAATTAGGAATTTCAGGCTGAAATTCCGCCATTAATTACAACGTGTTTGTATATGGTTTGTTGCGTGTTTTAAGCACCTAATTTAGCAAATAAAAACCGAATAGAAAATCCACGAGGATTTTCGTAAGTAGGCAAGAACTAGCAATAAATTATATACGGTGTTGTGCGTTCGTTTTTTTTTACGTTATCATTGCTTTATCTCCTTTTTTTCCTTTTTTAACTCGTTCAGAATATCCAGCAAAAAAGAAAGGAATATTATCTTCAGTTCCATTTTCAATTCGTTGTTTAACTTTCTCAAAAGCTAGAATAGAAATTTCAAATTCAGGTTGTCCAGTAACTAAAATCGGTTGATTTAATTGGTCATACCAATAATATTTTCCTCCGTAGTTTCTTCTGGCAACTTCAAATATATAAGAGCCAGCTTGTGCGATTATATCTTCCAACATTCCAGAATCCATATCGTCTTTATTTTCTGAAAATAAACTCAAAATTTCGTCATCTAAAACTGCTAAACTAGATTCAGTATAATCTAATCCGTCATCAAGTCTTTCATTGAAACTGGAAATAAGTTTTTCAGCATTATTTGTCGATTTTTCAATAAATTCTAATTGAGCTTCATCAATCGGATTTTCACTAGGTTTTCCGTTTGTTTTTTTCTTAAAAAAGTTAAATATTCCCATAATTTTTATTTTGTTCTAGATTTTTCTCAAATGACGCACAACGTGTTTGTGTATGCTTTGTTGCGTTGGTTTAGCGTAAAGTTAGCAAATAATTACTGAATAGAAAATCCGCGAGGATTTTCGTAAGTAGGCTAAAAGAAAGCAATAAAATATACACGGTGTTGTAGGTAGGCTTTTAGAATTCAGTCCTATGTTTTTCGGCATATTTCCGATATAAATTTTTCATTGAACCATCTGGGTAATTAGAAAATTTAGAATCTAATTCACTCATTATTCTTTCAGATTCTTCGTTTGAACTTTCAAAAAACCAACTACCATTTTCAGGAAGCAATTCAACCGCTTTTTTTATTATTTCAGATGATTTAGTCGCTCCAATTTCATTCAGCGATTTAATAACTTTTTCATTCTGTTCAGGAAACCATTCTTGTAAAAAAGTCAAAATACTATCTGCTTGACCTGCATTTTCCAAATTCATACATAAAAATAAATTCAGTTCAATTTCATTTAGTGAGTTCGGTTTTTTTTCATTTCTTTTTTGAAGGATTTCAAATAATGCAATTGAAAAGTCAGAATTGTCTTTTAAAGAAAAAAGACTTTTGATATCTTCATTTTTAACAATTTTATCTCGTATAATTAATTCGTTTTTTATTTCCTCTGTCATCCAAGAAAGTCCAGAATAAGGATCTTTTTTCATAGTTCGAATTTCATTGATTTATTTCGGTTTTTAGCTTAGCTACAACGCCTAGTGTATGTGGCGTATTTTTCCGCCAGGAAAATATGCGCTCATACACTTTGTTAACGTGCGTTTTTTCTTTTTTAATTAAAATACCGTTATAAAATCACATATTTTTCAGCATTTTTATTCGGCGTTTAACTTGTCTAAATTTTGATATAAACTTACGCTAAAAAATCTAAAATCGGGAATATTCAGAACATTTATTCATTTTTATTTTCGATTGCGCAAACGAGCTAAAAAGTCCGCCATTTTCATTTCAGAATTATAGACAAATTCTTGCGTGATATTTTTCAAATTCTGCTGTTTTACGATTCCGTTTTGATTGCGCAAACGAGCTAGAAAGTCGGCTATTTTCATTACAAACAGATTCACGTAATCTTTGTTAGGATTTTACTTTTCGAAAACGCTTAATTCCGTTAATATTCCGTGTAATTTGGCTTAATGCAGGTTAACGCCATGTGTATGTGGCGTATTTTTCCACCAGGAAAATATGCGCTCATACACTTTGTTAACGTGCGTTTTTTTCTTTCTTTTTTAATTAAAATACCGTTATAAAATCACATATTTTTCAGCGTTTTTATTCGGCATTTAACTTGTCTAAATTTTCATATAAACTTACGCTAAAAAATCTAACATCGGGAATATTCCGAACATTTTTTCATTTTTATTTTCGATTGCGTAAACGAGCTAAAAAGTCCGCCATTTTCATTTCGGAATTATAAGCAAAATCTTACGTGATATTTGTCAAAATCTACTGTTTTACGATTCCGTTTCTATTGCGTAAACGAGCTAGAAAGTCGGCTATTTTCATTACAAACAGATTCACGTAATCTTTGTCAGGATTTTACTTTTCGAAAACGCTTAATTACGTTAATATTCCGTGTAATTTGGCTTAATGCAGGTTAACGGTCTCGTGTATGAGTAGTAGCGGATTTCTACTTACGAACCTTTCGGTTTTGCATTGACCTTTGTTTTATGTTTATACTTTCGTTTTATCACTTAAACCGCTATTACTTATACACATTGTTGTGCCTAGTATTTTTTCCATTCTCTTAAATACTTTATTGGGAACGGTAAAACTGTTAAGTCACCATTCTTAACAAAGTCTACATTCATAAGGGGTAATAATTTTTCAAAAACATATTCTGAATTTCCGTAAGTTTCAATTTTTCTAATTACTGAAGCTCTTGATATAGACTGTTGAATTCCCTTTCCTTTTATACCAACAAAATAATAATTCCTTTCGTTTTCCTTAAAAGAATGAATATCTAACTGACTGTCTAAAATTTCATACCTTGACTTATCTCTAAAATATGATTTTAATACTTCTCCTGTTTCCTGCTTAACTTTTTCAACAAAGATTTTTTTATCATTTCTGTTTTTGAAACAATTTAGTAGGTTTTCCTTATTCCAGTTCTCAATTTGTTTTATTTTGTTTTCAAATTCTTTAACTTTTTCAGTTTCAAACACTTCATTCACTACAGATAATGCTAAATCTTTTTTGATACTAATTTTAGAGTTTTCTTTTATTAAAGTATCATTTATTTTTTCAAATTCTGGAAGTGTAAAGTTGCTGGTTCGCTTTATGATATTAATATTTCCAATATCGTCTTTTACAATAAATTCAATATTACTGTCATTATCATAAATAGAACATAATTCATCATATTCACTTTGATTAAATAAATCTGCTTCGAATTTTTCATAACTCAAAACTCCATTTGGCTCAATGGTCAAGAAGTAGAAGTCGATATTACTTTTAATGCCAAAAATCCATTTGTTTTTGTAGTTATATTTCGACCAATCAATTATTGATATTTTCTTGTTCCTAATATCATTTTTAATTACCAATTCTTTAATAATTGCTTTAATACTGGCTTTTGAATTTAGTTTAAAATCTTCAGAAGTTATGTGCTGGATATTATTTGATGGTTTATAAGGGTCTTTCTGTTCGTATTTTTGATAAAAACTCTTATTATGAATTAGCTTAAAATTATAACCCGTTTTGTTTTCTTTTTTAGATAATTCAATTTTTGAATTTGGAATATGATTTTCAATTTCTCCTTTAATACTTTCAAGATGTTCGTTAGAGTTTTCATCTTTGATACCATCAATTAAAAAAATGCTTTCGTTTAATTTAGAATAATCAAAAGTAATTGAATGTCGAATTACATTATTTGTTTTAGCACTTTTAAATTCAATACTTAAATAGTTGGATAGTTTCTCTTTAATGCTATCAAAAATATCTGATAGCATTCCTATTTTACTATTTTTAAATTCATTTAGATTACTAAAATCAAAAAACGGAATATTATTTTTTTCTAATGAACCTTTTTTTGAAGTCTGTTTTAGAATGAATAGATTTTCTCCTTTAATACTTTCGCTAGGTAAAACACGTTTGAGTGTGTTAGTTGAATGAACAAAAGTATACTTTGGATATTCTTTGAGTTTCTTTTTTGAAAAATCCATTTGTTTACTTAGTAATACACTTGAAAATGTTTTTACGTTTAATTGTAAACAACAATTTGGGTCAATATAAAACTCTAAGCCTACAATTTTAAAAATCTGCTCTTTATCTTTTGATTTACTAATTTTTAAATGATTTGGATTGAATAAATAAAGTTTTCCAGTCAGATTGTTAAATGTTAGTCTTTTATGATTTGGCGTTGCTATTGAGTTAATTAATAATTGAGAGAGTGTATGAGTTTCCAACAACTCAAGTTCAGTTTTATTTAAAATCTTAAAAGATAGTTTGTTGCCATCTTCAATTTTTTCAAGTTGTTTTGATAAATCAACATTAGAAATATAATTTTTATCAAACAACGCATAAAAAGATTTACCTCTTTCAAAAATGATACTTTTAGCGTTTAACTCAAGTTCAATTTTATCAAGTATCAACGCTCCATATTTTATGAAATTCTCAGAAGTAGAAAACTTAACAATTGTATATTCTTTCACTAATTGCTGAAAGTTAAACCGTATGTTTAATTGATTTGTTTTACAAGCTTGCATAAGTGTTAATCTCTTTTAAAAATGAATGATTTAACTCCTTTGTTTCTGAATTCCATAAAAACGGAACTTCAACTATTTTTCCGTCAGTAGATTTAACTGTTTGCCAATTGATGGTAGAAAGAATATTTATTATAAACACTTTATCAGCTTGTACTTTTTCCAATTTCTTTCTGATTTTTGATTCTTGATTTTCAAATCCAATTTCTGTAGTTTCCTTCCAATGTTTAAAATCTACATAAATATTTGAATCTTTTATTTTGTAATCAAAAATTTCATAATTCTCTGTTGACAGTTCTTCAAGTTGAATACCAAAATGTTTTTCAAAAATAAATTTGCCAATTTCTTCACCTAAAGCTCCTTTGTAAATGTTGTTAAACATAACAGGTGGTATAATATACTTATTGGTTTTGAACGATTTTGCCCATTTCTTTTCATCAAAAAGGTCTTTTACTCCATCTATTTCTAAAAGTTCATTTAGCCTTGCAGTTTCAGAAGAAATTTCACTTCCATTATTAGATTTAAAATCAACAATAACATTCTTGAAATCATTGAAGAAATCAGATTTTTTTAGTTCAAAGTGATATTTGTTAGATGGATTTGGAAATTCAACATATAAATCTAAAATGCGATTTAAATTCAGGGTATTTATATCTTGCTCTGATATCGTTGGAAAACGCAAGCACATTTCTCTTAACTTTTCCCATTCTTTTACTCGCTTTTCATTCCATCCCCAATCTTCGTTTGATATAAATTTTTGAATTAAGGAATGAACTTTTTTGTTAGTCGCAGTTGCTAAATTTTTAAAAGTAAAATCTGTCTGCTGATGCATTTTGATTTGTTGTTTACTTGAATTAACCAAAGCTTTAAATTCATTCAGTACTAAGTTGTTTTCTGTGTCAAAATTGCAAATCAATTTATCTAATTCTTTATCTGCATAAATGTAGATATTTGGTGCTTTTAAATTTGTTCTACAAATTCTTCCAATTGCTTGAATGATGTATTTAGCGTAATGCTGTTTAATATTGTCGTCTTGATAAAGGTTGACTTTTGGTTTACCTAAGTCTTCTTTAGTATTAAAAGATGCTAATAAGTGTTTAAATGCTCTAGTAACTTCTGTGTTTAATTGGTGTATGGAAATGATTCCAACTTGTGTTAAAAATTCTAATTGAAAAAGGTATTTAATAAAACCTTCCTCATTTAAATCTTTATTAACTTGCTGTATAATATGCGTTGGCTTGTCTAAATAAATAGCATTAATGTCAGTCTTTCCTTTAGTATTCCAGTTAAATAGTTTTTTGCTTCTAACATTTATTAGATTTTTGGGATTTGGTGCAATAAACTGTAAATTTTGTCCAGCTCCCATTGTCTGATACATAGAGATGATAAAGACTTTTTTCCCTTCCTCAAGACGTCTTATAAAGTTTTGTTTTTTGTTATCAAAGTCATTACTGTTTATGACTGTATAGGCATTTTTAACCTTAAATTTGTCATTGATTATGAATTCGTTAGCAAGATTGTTTTCTTCAATTAGGATTTCAAATATTTCTTCCAAAATAGATAAGTCAAGAGCTTTGTCGTTCCATTTTGGTTCTTTGTTTAATAAACAAAGAAAACCTTTAATATCATCTTGAATTAAAAACTGCTTGAAAGCATAGGATATTTTTAAATAACGGTTAAAAAGATATTCAGTTATTTTTGAATTTTTAGATTTTATTTTAGAAATAATTTCTCTTGAAAGTTCTTTACTGCTTAATAAATTTTCGAAATCTGATTCGAAATTGTTAAATCCTAACCACTTTGTTTGAATCTTTGTTTTAGAGTAGTATTTATTCTGCTCATTAAATATATCAGTTAGAATTTTATTTTCTTCATTATTTAATTCTATAAATTTTGAACCAAGTTGTCTTTTAAAATAGGTAATGTCGTAATTACCTGTAACCGTTTTTACTAGTGCAGTTGCAGAAATTCCTATGACCTTTGATTTTTCAGCAAGCTTTAACAAAAACTTTTCAGGTGTATTTTGGAAACTGTATATGAATGTTTTTGTTTTTGATTGATGAGAATCATCATCTACAAAATCATAATACCTAAAACCATTTTCATAAACACTCAAATCATAATTAAGTTCGGTTTTTCCGTTTTTGCTTTTTGTTGGTTTTTCTCTAGCACTTAAAATATTATCGATTAAAAAGTTTTTGTATTTAGAATCTAAACCAAACTCTTCAATAACTGTGCTTAATGCCAAATCAAATGTAAATTCAGCTCTTCTTGGGTTGCTTTCTCTTTCTTGTGTTTCAAGTTGCTGATAATTTTCTGCAATACTTTTTAACACTCCACTAAAATAATTTACAAAGCCTTTTATTTGGTTCAATAAATGAACCATACTTTCGCCTTTGGGTTTTGTGTCTTCAAAAATTATTTCATTTGTTTTAGATGATTTGTTTTTATTCAAACGAATAAACCTTTTATCGTTTCGATAAACAGAATGATATTGAAAATCGTGAAACAATAAATTTCTTTGATTTATGTTTTCATTTTCGTGATTTTGGGTTTTAAAGCTGTAGTCAAGTTGATATTTGGTTACAATTTCTTCTGATTTTTTTAATAAGACTTCTTGTATGTCGTGAAGTGGTAAGCCATAATTATTATCAATTAATTCTTGTCTTTTTTCTGAATGTGTTATGAATTTTTGAGGAAAAACATTTTTTGATAATGCCCAATAAATTTCTGTAAAAAGATGAATGAAATCAATTCGTTGTTTTTTTCCTTTCTCAATAATATTTTTGAGAATGTTGTCTTTTGTAGCATCAAATTCATCTATGAAAATAATTGCATCTTTTGTCAAGTCATTTTCTAAGAAAGAATAAGATGGTTCTACTAACGTACTATTTTTATGATAGAATTTATCAATACTTAAGAAGAATACTTTTCTTTTTGATGTAAAAACAGCAGGATAAAGCTCTCCAATCCATTTTAATTCATTATTAGTTTGAATTGCTTTAATACGGTCTTGTCTATTTTTGAATTTGTCTTTTAAATACTTTTCAATTATTCTTCTGAATTTTGGTTCAAAATCTGTTCTAAGCTCATCTTTAAGTTTTGAAACATACGTTTTTAATGAGTTATTTTTTTCGTTATTTTTTATTTCAGCAACATTGCTTTTGATTGAATAAAAAACTTTGTAGTTTTTAAAATAGTCGTTTATTGAGTTTTCTACATCTTGAAAACGCTTAACTAGACAGTCAGAGTTTGAGTCTAAAAAAGTAATATCTTTCTCAAATTCTTGAAGCTTCTTTTTAGGTATAAAAAAGTCTTCTCTTAATTCATCAAAAGGAAGATTTTTTTTGAGGTTTGTTACAAAAAATATCTTTCTATTTTCTTTACAATAATTTTTATAATTTTCAAAAACCCAAGTTAGAACTGTATGAGTTTTTCCAGAACCAGTAGGTGGGTTAAATAATAATAATCCGTTTTCTTTGTTACAGTGATTATTCAGGATTTCTATCATATTTGGGGATGTTCTTCTATATTAGGCACAACGGTTTTATATATGGTTTGTTGCGTGTTTCAAGTTCTAAATATATTAAATAAAAACGAAATAGAAAATCCCCTAAGGATTTTTGTAAGTAGATAAGCACTAGCAATAAATTATATATGTTGTTGTAATTAGTGATTTTCTAACTAAATTTCTCATTTCTTAATTTTCAATTTTTCCGTTTTATTTCTCTTTCTTTTTTTTACGTTTCTACTTAAAACTCCACCTATTTATTCACGCTTTATTTTCAGCGTTAACTTCTGCTTTTTTCACGTTTCTGCTTAAAACTCCGCTTTCATTAATTTCCGCCTATTTATTCACGCTTCATTTTTCAGCGTTCAATTCTGTTTTTCTCTTTTTTAGGGTTTACTTTCTAAAAATAGAGTAGCAGTCATTTTCAATTTTTCCAGCGCAATATTATTCAATATTAATTTCTAGAAAAGATAAATCACTAATTAGGAATTTCAGGCTGAAATTCCGCCATTAATTACAACGTTTTTGTATATGATTAGTGGTGTGTTTAAGTACCTAATTTAGCAAATAATCACCAGATAGAAAATCGGCGAGGATTTTCGTAAGTAAGCTAAAACTAGCCATTAATTATATACGGTGTTGTACACAGTATTATTTTTTCAATTTCTTAATTTGATATTTTGACAAAAATTTATTACCCAATGGCGATATAAAAAACTTGTCATAATTAGTTCTAGTAGTTTTTATTTTTTCACGTTGAACTAAACCGAAATTTAATAAGATAGGTACTAAATTTCGAGTTATGTATCTTTGGTTGTGATTCGACATAAATTCGGTAACTCCATTTGTAAGAGAACCTTGAAAACTAACAAAAAGTTTTAATACTGTATGTATAGAATCTTCTTCTTTGGAATTCATACTAGCTGGTAAAGTAATTTCTTTAGTATTTAGCACTTCATAAATTTCATCGAAACTGTAGTCTCCAATATTATCATTTTGACTTTTTCTTTTAGTCAAAGTTTCTAATGATGTAACTTTTTTTTGTAATTCATCTCGTTCAGTTCTTAGAATTTCTAATTCATTTATTATTACAGAATTATTTGGAATTTCGTCTCCTTTTATCCAACCTTCCAAATCAAACTCATTTTGAATATCGATAATAGATTCTAAAATTGCTAATTTAATATCACTATCGTTTTCGCAAATACGACAAACTTTAGACATTACATTTTTTCTAAAATCTTTATATTTTTTTTGATTATCAAGTTCTAAAACCATTTGACCTTCTGATTTTACTTTTAAATCTATAAAATTTTTGTCTAATACTAAAGCAAAAAAAGGCTTGCCAATTTCAATTGCATAATTGTATTCAATTTCTGTATAAGATAACCCTGATTCTGGTTCCAATGAGCCATATCTTCCTCCTAAAATTAGAACGTATATATCTGATTCATCAATCCAGCGTTTAATGGTGTCTAATTGACTTTTATTTCCCGCTGAGAAAAGTTCCATTCCAGCAGGAATATTACCAGCTCTTAAAATTGCTTGAACTGCTGATTGTCTTTCTTGTATCAAATCAGTAAATGTGGATGAAACAAATATTTGTAATTTTTTCTTCATTCGTTATTTTTTAGATATTGTGTACAACGGTCTTGTATATGGCTCGTAGTGTGCAAATTATCAATATTTTTTCGGTTAAGCACTAGCCGGATTTTTTAATTTTCTTATTACCTTTTTTTCTCAATAAGTCAAATTAAAAAATTTGGCGGACTTCGCAAATATGCCTAAACTTCGATTAAGCAACTGCCCAGCTATGAGCTATATACGGTGTTGTAAGTAGTGCTTTTTTCATTCACTTACTTAATTTCAAAATCCTAAACGCTCCTTGAATTACCAATATAAAAACGATTGTTCCAATAATCAAATCAGGTTTATTAGAACTCAAATAATGCACTAAAATTCCTGCAATTATTACTCCTAAATTTATAATCACGTCATTCGAGGTGAAAATCATACTCGCTTTCATATGTGCTTCTTCTTTACTTTTTGACTTTTGCAAAATATAAAGACAAATTCCGTTTGCGATAAGTGCGAAAATCGAAACGATAATCATTGTCGAAAAATCGGGAAGTTTCTCGTCTTCGAAAAATCTTCTTAAAACTTCTACAAATCCAATAATCGCAAGTATTATTTGAAAATATCCAGCAAGTTTGGCAATCCGTTTTTTCTTTATTACTGTTCCGCCAACCGCAAACAAACTAATTCCGTAAACAAAACTGTCCGCAAGCATATCTAAACTATCGGCAACAAGTCCCATAGATTTTGAGATAATTCCTGTTGTCATTTCGATTATAAAAAACGCAAAATTTATAACGAGTACAGACCAAAGTAGCTTTTTTTGGTTTTTGTTTTCTTTAAATTCTGTTTGGTCGGTTTGTTTAGTCGAGATTTTCTTTCCACCTAAATTTAGTTCGATAACTGACTTTTCGATTTGGTCAATTTCTCCGCTGTGAAAAACGGTCAATTTTCGATTCGGAATATCAAAGTCCAAATTCGCAATGCTTGAAATTCCATCTAATTTCATTCGGATTAGATTTTCCTCTGAAGGACAGTCCATTTTGGTAATTTCAAATATTGTCTTTTTCATTCGGTTTCTGGGTTTTTCGGCATTACTTACAACGTTGTTGTATATGGTTTGTTGCGTGTTTCAAGCAACTAATTTAGTAAATAATTACCGACCAAGAAAGTCCGCGAGGACTTTCGTAAGTAGGCTAGAAGCCAGCAATAAATTATATACGGTGTTGTAGGTAGTTGTTTTTCAGGTGTATATTAATATCCGTTAGTTCTTCTCTATATATCTCGTTCCAACTAAAAAGAACATCCCAGTAGTTTTTCCATTTATGATTATTTCACTTCTTTTAGGTTTATATTCCTTCCATTCTCCTTTAGAATCTAAATTACTCATTTCGGTAATAACTTCAAATGGATTCCCTTCTCTGTATCTTAATTTAAATTTTTCTTTAAAAATAATTTCTTTACCTTGTAGAAGTGAATATTCGAAAACATCATAATCTGAACTTGATTTTGGAAGTTCATTTTTTAAATATTCCGAATTCATTTTCAAAGGAACCATAATTTCATTCAATCTTTTTTCAGTTTGATTATAGTACATAACTTCAAAGTTTTCATTATCATTTTCAGAAGTTACTTTAATTTTCAATTTACTAAGGTAGTTACTTATTTTAATATTCTCTCCTCTTAAATCGTTTCCATCATTGTCATA
This sequence comes from Tenacibaculum dicentrarchi, assembly GCF_964036635.1. NCBI lineage: Bacteria > Pseudomonadati > Bacteroidota > Flavobacteriia > Flavobacteriales > Flavobacteriaceae > Tenacibaculum > Tenacibaculum dicentrarchi. The sequence goes on along the minus strand of NZ_OZ038524.1, from coordinate 1,679,852 downwards.
AAATTTCACATCAATACTTGACTGTACATTAGAGTCAAGTATTTCTTCACTATCACAAGAGTTAAAAAATTGAACTAATAAGACTATAACTAATAATTTTAAAATACTGTTTTTCATATTTTTGGTTTTAATTACCTACAACGTTTTGTATATGAAAAGTGCTGTTTTGTGTGCGAGGATTTTCCGCAGGAAAATCAGATGTAGCAAAACGGCACTGACTTTTGTGTTATGACCAAATTAAGCATTTTTTATATACTTTGTTAGCTTTTCGTTATTTTTTTACAATTAAAATACTGTTATAAAATCACATATTTTCAGCATTTTTATTCGGCGTTTAACTTGTCTAAATTTTCATTTCTGATTGCATAAACAGGCTAAAAGTCCGCCGTTTTCATTTCAGAATTACAGACGGATTCTTGCGTAATATTTGTCAGAATCCTATAGTTTTTCATTTCCGATTGCATAAACAGGCTAAAAGTCCGCCGTTTTCATTTCATAATTACAAACAAATTCTTGCGTAATATTTGTCAAAATTTACAGCTTTACGATTCCATTTCTAATTGCGTAATATTTATCAGGATTCTACTTTTTTAAACCGCTTTATTTTTTCAATTTTTGCGTATTTTTTGTTAATGAAAGCTAACGCCTAGTGTATGTGGCGTATTTTTCCGCCAGGAAAATATGCGCTCATACACTTTGTTAACGTGCGTTTTTTCTTTTTTAATTAAAATACCGTTATAAAATCACATATTTTTCAGCATTTTTATTCGGTGTTTAACTTGTCTAAATTTTCATATAAACTTACGCTAAAAAATCTAAAATCGGGAATATTCCGAACATTTTTTCATTTTTATTTTCTATTGCGTAAACGAGCTAAAAAGTCCGCCATTTTCATTTCGGAATTATAGACAAATTCTTACGTGATATTTTTTAAAGTCTGCTGTTTTACGATTCTGTTTCTATTGCGTAAACGAGCTAGAAAGTCCGCTGTTTTCATTACAAACAGATTCACGTAATCTTTGTCAGGATTTTACTTTTCGAAAACGCTTAATTACGTTAATATTCCGTGTAACTTGGCTTAATGCAGGTTAACGGTCTAGTATATGAAACGTAGCGTATAAATAAACACTAACTTTTCGGATTATACACGAGCCAAATTTTTATTTTTTCTATTTATCTTTAATTTTTTAAATATACAAAAATAAAAATTTGGTGGACTTAATAGAGAAGCAAAAACCTCTCGGAAAGCCTGTAATAGCTATGTTTTATATACATTGTTGTGCATAGTGCTTTTCACGTTTTGCTTGGTTTTCCGATGTTTGTTATTTAGTTCTAAATTGAGCGTTGGCAAGACATATTCTTTTACAGTTTTGGTGGTGCGATGGCTTGAGCGACTGTAAATGTGTATGGCTTTCAGCGTTGGCAATTCCGATTACTTACTTAATTTCAAAATCCGAAATGCACCTTGTATTACCACTATAAAAACGATTGTTCCGATAATCAAATCAGGTTTGTTGGAATTTAGCCAATTCACTAAAATTCCTGCGATTATTACTCCCAAATTGATAATCACGTCATTGGAAGTAAAAATCATACTCGCTTTCATATGTGCCTCTTCTTTGCTCTTTGACTTTTGCAAAATGTAAAGACAAATTCCGTTTGCGATAAGTGCTAAAATCGAAACGATAATCATCGTTGAAAAATCGGGAAGTTTCTCGGCTCCAAAAAATCTTCTCAACACTTCCACAAATCCGATAATCGCAAGTGTTATCTGAAAATAGCCTGCAATTTTTGCAATCCGTTTTTTCTTAATCAACGTTCCGCCAACCGCAAACAAGCTAATTCCGTAAACAAAACTGTCGGCAAGCATATCCAAACTATCGGCAACCAATCCCATTGATTTCGAGATGAGCCCTGTGGTCATTTCGATAATGAAGAAGACAAAATTTATCGCCAGTACAATCCAAAGTAGCTTTTTTTGGTTGGTGTTTTCTACAAAATCTTTTTTGTTGGTTTCTTCGGTCGAGATTTTCTTTCCGCCTAATTTTAATTCGATAATTGACTTTTCAATTTGGTCGTTATGACCATCGTGAAAAACGGTCAATTTTCGGTTGGGAATGTCAAAATCGAGATTTTTGATTTCTTGGATTCCATCCAATTTCATTCGTATAAGATTTTCCTCGGAAGGACAATCCATCTTACTGATTTCAAATATCGTTTTGTTCATTTTAGTCGTCATCTTCGTTTCCAAAAGGTTTGATTATTACTCCAACGCTAAATATAAAACCGTCTGTTGGTGCATAAATTTCGGAAAATTCTGGATTGTCGTGTGGTGGCAAAACCAATGGCGAAAACCTGCTTTGTCTTCTGTCCGTAAAGTTTTCAAAATTCACAAACGTTGTTCCCCATTTAAAATTTCGCATTGCCACAAAACCCATTGTTATGAAGTCGGTTGTTTCTGTTCCATTAGACAAAAATTGTTTTCCTGTGTAAAACGTTTCGTAACCGATTCGCCATTTTTCAGATTCGTACATCAAAACACTTCCTGCGTTATGTTTTGCAGTTAGCGGTTTTTGTGGATTTCCAGCCAAATAATTCAATTTTGTGTCAATGAGTGCATAATTCAAGAACCAACGAAAATCTTTATAGGTAAACTTGATGTTTGTTTCAGCACCTTTGCTCAAAATTTCATCTGTTGCATTCTCAAATTGGAAAAATCCATTATCAGTTGAATTTAACAGTAATGCATCATTAATCGCAGTTACATAAAACAGTTGATTAATAGAAAAACCAACGGTTTCAAATAAACGTGTTTGATAGTTGAAATCAAGATTTACACCGTAAGAACGTTCCGCATTTAGTGAAGATTTATCAATACCAAGTACATTTTCAAAATTGATAAATTCCGCCTCTTCTGTAAAAATATCTGGAATTTTGTAACCTAATCCACCACCAATTCTGCTCGAAAATCCACTATCGTTTTTGTATAGCAATGAAACTCGTGGAAGCGGAAAAAAGCCAAAATCAGTATTGTAATCTGCTCGCAATCCTGTTTCCAAAATCCAATTATCCGAAATGTCATAAATGTTATTTGCAAATGCTCCATAAGTTATATCTGTTTGGTCGCGTTGCAAAGTTGCATTATCATTTTCATCAAAATCAGAAGTATATAGGTTTGCTCCAAAAATCCAATCTGTTTTATTGGCTGACTTTTGATAGTTTATTTCCGTGAATGTATTGGTTTGTTTACCGTCAAATGTAAAATCGGGAATGGTCAGTTCTCTGTCGAAGAACGAGATACTATTTTTGATAGTTAATGAACTGACGGAATCTATTTGAGTTTCGTAAACCGCTTGACTGCTCAATCTTTTCGATACGTTTTCTTCGGTATATTGATGGATGCCATTTTCGCCACTTTCAATTTTTGTGATGTCGCCACCAATTCTGTCGTCATACGTTCCGTTTAAGCCAAACCAAAATGTTGTTTTTTCCGATGGATAATAAAAGAACTTTGGGTTGAATGAAATCGAAGTTGTTTTTGGCAAGTTACTAAAGTCATCATCTTCTGGGTCATACGCTTTTTGATAATGACCTGAACCATAAAGTGAAACACCAAATTTTTCATTCCGTTTGCTGTAAAATACATTTGCTGTACTTCCCAGAGCTTGGGTTTGTGTCAACATAATATCCAAAGCAGGTTCTTCGTCTGGTGTTTTGGAAACCATATTTATCAAACCTGCAATTGCACCACCACCATAAAGCGTTGATGAACTTCCTTTTATTATTTCAAATTGTTTTAAGTCTAATGGCGGAATTTGTAAAATACTCAAACCGCTGGAAAAACCGCCATAAAGTGGAAATCCATCTCTCAAAAGTTGTGTATAGCGTCCATCGAGACCTTGAATTCTAATGTTGGTATTTCCGCTACTTAACGAAGTTTGTTGCATCTGTATGCCTGTACTTTCTCGAAGTACCATTGAAATATTTGTCGGGTTCATTACTGCTTTTTCGCCTAATTCTTCCGCTCCAATAAATTCAATTCGAGTTGGAATTTTTCTAACAGTTCGTGTACTTCTTGAAGATTGTATGACAACTTCGTCAAGTTCATTACCTCCAGATTCGAGCTTGAAAGCGAACTCCTTTTTTGTTCCAACATCAATAGTAGTTTCTATGGTTTTGAAGCCTATGTATGAAATTTTTATAATGTGGTTTCCATTTGGGATTTCTGTAAATGTGGCAATTCCGTAAAAATCTGTTACTGCTCCTTTTGCTAATTCTTCAAAATAGACGGTAGCACCCAATAATGGTTCGTTGGTTCCTGCATCGCTAACAGAAATGGAAATATCGCTCGTCTGTGAGAACGATATGATTGATACGAATAAAAATAATGTGTTTAAAAATATGTTTTTCATCTGCTTATTCTGATTTAAAAGAATAGTACAAATGTAAATTCCTTTTACTGCAACTCGATTGCAAAGATTACTTGTTGCAGTTGTCGCACAAGCCTTTTACAACCATATTAGCTTGTTGTAGTTTGAAGTTTTGAGGAAGTTCAATTTGAGGAATTGGAACATCGAAAAGGCAGAATGTTTTATCGCAGTTTGTACAGTAAAAATGATAGTGCAAATCCTTTGGGTCGCAGTTACAGCCTTTGGCACAAACCGCATATTTGGTCATTCCAGAACCATCTTCAATGCTGTGGATAACTTTGTTTTCCTCAAATGTTTTCAGCGTTCTGAAAATCGAACTTCTGTCAGTATATGCCAATGCGTTTTCAATATCTTTTAAAGATTGGGCTTTTTCTTGGCTCAAAAGATGTCGTAAAACCACAGTTCTGACTGCGGTGTTTTTTACTTTTTTTATTTTTAGGATTTCTTCTTCAGTTTGCATTTTCCTAATGTATCATTTTTTTCGAGCGTTGGCGAAAAACAGCTCTTTTATTTTTTTAGCGTTGGTATTTCGCGTTGGCAAAAAAAATAAATGTGCTGTTTGTGCGGTTGGCTTTTTTAGTTCAAATGTTGAATTTTAGAACGATTTTTTGCATTATGCACAACGGTTTTGTATATGGTTTGTTGCGTATTTCAAGTTCTAAATATATTAAATAAAAATGGAATAGAAAATCCCCTAAGGATTTTCGTAAGTAGATAAGCACTAGCAATAAATTATATATGTTGTTGCCCACAGTTATTTTTTCAGTTCGATTAATAACATATCACATTGGTCGTTAATATAATTCAATTTAGGAACTAATTCCATTGAAGTTGGTTCATTCAGCCAATCTTGTGGTTTTCCCCAAAATTTCGATTTACTATGCAAATAATCAGGTAAATCTTTCAATTCAGCATTGATTGATTTCTGTAAAGCAACATTCCATAATTCCGCTAAATCCATATTCGGTTCATAACCATTATTATCAATAAAATTCCGAGTTTTAATTGACGCTAATTGGATTGAAGTCAAAGCATCTGATAAATTTTCTCTTCTTTCTTGCGATATTCCTGTAAGATTGAGTTTCTTTAATTCTTTTATTGAAGCCCTAATTGACTCTACTAAAAGTGTTTTTCCAATAAATTCTACAACTCCCATTTTATTCAACTATTACTTTTGTTCTACTTACCCAATATATTCTAATATCGAGTTTTTTTAATGCAGGATTAATTTTATTAATTACTATTCTTTGTTCTTCGGTATCTGGCAATGCTATTCCAACTTTCGTTTTGTTTCCACTTGGTAAACTTGAGATAACTTTCATAGTTGCTAATAAAGCTACCGAAATATGTGATTTAATTTGATTCCGATTAAATGGTAGTCCAAACCTTTTAGACGTTTCCACAGAGCTTGTTTCTCCTTTAGCCTCAATATATAAAGTTTCAGATTCCGTTTCCGCAATTATATCAATTCCTTGTTGATTAGTGGTCAAACTTTGGGTAATTCGATAACCTTTAGTTTCAAGGAAATCGGTTACTTTTTCAACTATATCATTCTCGGTTAGCATTTTTTTCATAATTGTGGGCAACGGTTTGTATATGAAAAGTAGCAGAATAAAAAAGCTATAACTTTCAATTTAGCAATAAAGATAGCAGTAAAGCACAAATTTTGTAGTTTGCACTTGACTGCTGTTTTTTATATACTGTGTTGGCAAATGTGCGTATTTATTTTTCAATTATTCTTGCTCGAAAAAAAGACCTTTTATTGAATCTTCAAAAATAGCAATACTCAAATCTCCTCCGTAATCATTTTTTAGGAATCCATTTTCGGTAATATTTGCACTAACTAATATATTATTTTCAAATTCATTATATAAAGATATTACTCCTTGTCCTTCTAATTGAACTGTAAAGTACGCTTTATCAGAAATCTCTTTTACCAAGTTCAAATTGGGCTTCCATCTATTATGGTCGACTGCAACATATTGAGCTTCGGAGTTATTATTTCTTATTCTTATGAGAGGTAACGTGTAAGATCCTGTATCTACAAATTCCCCATTTTTTATACCTCCTATAGTTACTTTTACATTTTCGTATTCTAATCCGGTTGTATTTCTTATTTCAAACATAAATCCAATTTGAACATTTTCTTCATCTGAAGGTAAACATGAAGTTAGCAAAAATATACAACAAATTAATATTAATTTCAGTTTGTTTAAATTTCTCATAAATCATTTAGTTTTTAATTAGTAATTGTTTTTTCGTTTTTAGCATTTTTGCCAACGCCTAGTGTATGTGGCGTATTTTTCCGCCAGGAAAATATGCGCTCATACACTTTGTTAACGTGCGTTTTTTTCTTTTTTAATTAAAATACCGTTATAAAATCACATATTTTTCAGCGTTTTTATTCGGCATTTAACTTGTCTAAATTTTCATATAAACTTACGCTAAAAAATCTAAAATCGGGAATATTCAGAACATTTATTCATTTTTATTTTCGATTGCGTAAACGAGCTAAAAAATCTACGGTTTTATTTCGGAATTATAAGCAAAATCTTACGTAATATTTTTTAAAATCTGCTGTTTTACGATTCCGTTTATATTGCGCAAACGAGCTAGAAAGTCCGCTGTTTTCATTACAAACAGATTCACGTAATCTTTGTCAGAATTTTACTTTTCGAAAATGCTTAATTACGTTAATATTCCGTGTAATTTGGCTTAATGCAGGTTAACGGTTAGTATATGAAAAGTAGGGCAGTAGATAAGCACTATCTTTTCGGTTTAATACTTAGCTAAATATAAATATTTTGTTTTTAATTTTCGTTTAAATGCCAAATTTTATATTTAGCGGACTTTGTAAATAAACACGGAACTTTAGAGTTAGCACAAAACCCCTATTTTTTATATGCTATGTTGTAAGTAGTTTTATTCTATAATCTACTTTTTAAACAGAAAAATAACTCAAATATAGTACCGCCTGTAACTACATCAGATATTTCTTTTAGTTTTTCTTCTAATTCATCTATATCTTTTAAAATTTGTGGTGTTTTAGGTCTATCTCTTAATGATTTAAGAGTACTCTTACAAGTATCTCCTAAATGCTTTTTTTCAGGGTCAACTAATTCTGTGAAAATACCACCCCAATTTGCACGATTATTGATTCCGTACATCATTTCATTTATTTTATCCATTTGATTTCCTTTTGTTAAAGATGAATAAATTTTTGTCGTTATATATTTTAGTATAATTATTGTTATAACATATGATATTAAAAAAATGATTGTGTTATCAAATAGTTTTCTCAGAAATACCCAACTTAATACATAATAAGCAGAAAAAAAAATTATGTTAATTGTAATTCCGAAATATTTACTGTTTTTCCAACTTTCTTGATTTACCATATTCGTTTTTATTTTATTTATGAAGTTTTATATATTCTAATTTTTGAATTATTTGAGTTTTATGATACCCATTAGGTTCTAATTGTAAGTATTTTTTGAAATTTAGTATTGCTTTTGATTGATAAATTTTAGAAGCAGAAAGAGAAATACTTTCTACCTTCAATGACTGTTGTAAATAAGATTCACCTAAAGCACATATTGTTTCTGGATGATTTGGTCTCTTCTTAATTGCTTTTTCTAAATATGTTATAGATTCCGAAAAATTTCCTTCCCTATATCTTTTTATACCTAAATCTTGTAAATTTTCAAATGAAAACATTTTTTTTACAAAAATGATTATTCCTATACCAATTAATGTTATAAATATCCAACTCATTTTTAATAATTAAAATTTCTGCCTACTCCTAATTTTAAGTCTTAATTCTGCTTATTCCGACTGTTATAAACTTTTTGAATTCATTCATAAATTGGATTTAATGATTCAAATATTCTCTTTTAGTGAGTTACTTTTCCATTCTATTGTTTCAAATTACTTACAACGCCATGTGTATGTGGCGTATTTTTCCGCCAGGAAAATATGCGCTCATACACTTTGTTAACGTGCGTTTTTTCTTTTTTAATTAAAATACCGTTATAAAATCACATATTTTTCAGCATTTTTATTCGGTGTTTAACTTGTCTAAATTTTCATATAAACTTACGCTAAAAAATCTAACATCGGGAATATTCCGAACATTTTTTCATTTTTATTTTCTATTGCGTAAACGAGCTAAAAAGTCCGCCATTTTCATTTCGGAATTATAGACAAATTCTTGCGTAATATTTTTTAAAATCTGCTGTTTTACGATTCCGTTTCTATTGCGTAAACGAGCTAGAAAGTCCGCTGTTTTCATTACAAACAGATTCACGTAATCTTTGTCAGGATTTTACTTTTCGAAAACGCTTAATTCCGTTAATATTCCGTGTAATTTGGCTTAATGCAGGTTAACGATTTATATATGGTTTGTTGCATTTTTGAAGCACTAAATTAAGTAAATAAAAACGGAATAGAAAATCCCCTAAGGATTTTCGTAGGTAGGCGAGCACTAGCAATAAATTATATATTTTGTTAGCTTTTCGTTTATTTTTCCTTTTTTACAATTAAAATACCGATATAAAACCACATATTTTTCAGCGTTTTTATTCGGCGTTTAACTTGTCTAAATTTTCATTCCTAATTTCGCAAACAGGCTAAAAGTCCGCCATTTTCATTTCAGAATTACAGACAGATTCTTGCGTAATATTTGTCAGAATCCCACAGTTTTTCATTTCCGATTGCATAAACAGGATAAAATTCCACCGTTTCTATTTCATAATTGCGGACAGATTCTTACGTAATATTTTTCAAAATCTTCTGCGTTAAAATTCCATTTCTAATTGCGTAATATTTATCAGGATTCTACTTTAGGAAAACGCTTTATTTTTCCAATTTCACGCATTTTTTTTGTTAATGAAAGCTAACGCCATGTGTATGTGGCGTATTTTTCCGCCAGGAAAATATGCGCTCATACACTTTGTTAACGTGCGTTTTTTCTTTTTTAATTAAAATACCGTTATAAAATCACACATTTTTCAGCGTTTTTATTCGGCGTTTAACTTGTCTAAATTTTCATATAAACTTACGTGAAAAAATCTAAAATCGGGAATATTCCGAACATTTTTTCATTTTTATTTTCGATTGCGTAAACGAGCTAAAAAGTCCGCCATTTTCATTTCGGAATTATAAGTAAAATCTTACGTAATATTTTTTAAAATCTGCTGTTTTACGATTCCGTTTCTATTGCGCAAACGAGCTAGAAAGTCCGCTATTTTCATTACAAACAGATTCACGTAATCTTTGTCAGGATTTTACTTTTCGAAAACGCTTAATTCCGTTAATATTCCGTGTAATTTGGCTTAATGCAGGTTAACGGTTTGTATATGGTTTGTTGCGTTTTCCATGCACTAAATATAATAAATAAAAACGCAATAGAAAATCCCTAAGGATTTTCGTAAGTAGGCGAGTACCAGCAATAAATTATATATTTTGTTGGGCTACGTTTTTTTATATTAAAATTTAAAATTATGAAAATAGAAATTAAAAAACCATCTTCAAAAGATGTAAAACAAGTTATTCTTTTTGCCTCAACTCTTACGTTTTTGGCTGTGGTCATTAAAACAGTAACAAAAGATTCGGAAAAACCGATACAAAAAACATATTCAGATTATTAGTCTTTTTGTTTTTTTACCGAACCATTTCCAATTGTATAACCAATTACAGAACCTAATAAAGTTCCAGTAATAGATTCTTTAATAACTCCATTCATAGATAATAAAATGATTGTAAATAAAAGTAAAATACATATAATTAAATCTTTAGACATTTTCCATTTCCAAAATGTTAGTTTACTATTATCTAATATTTTATCTGCTTCAATTTTCTTTGATTTAATTTCATTGTTTTTTTCAATAATTTCACTGATTTTTAAATCCTTAATGATATTTTCTACAAAATCAAATAAAGGTTTTAACTCAGTGTTTTTTATTTCCTCGTTATTTTCTTTTTTTTCACTCATTTATTTAAATGTGATTGGTAATGTAGCCCAACGTTTTTGTATATTATTTGTTGCGTATTTCGAGCACCTAATTTAGTAAATAAAAGCGGAATAGAAAATCCCCTAAGGATTTTCGTAAGTAGGTTAGTACTAGCAATAAATTATATACGGTGTTGTAGTACGTTTTTATTATTTAAATTTCGTTTTTATTCTTTTCCAAAAAGTTTGTTTTTCTTTTTTAGTATCGTCTTTTGTCAAATCAAAAGTTATTGAAGCTACTTGTCCATCAACGATTTCCACTTCATCAGAATTTTCTACTCCAACATTCAAAAAGGCTTGTGTCAACATTTCAGATTGTTCTCTTAATCCTTTCCAAATAGGTGAATTAAATACCTTGTTTTTTGCTTCTTTATGGTTAAATCCGAAATCTTTTATTAAAGTAAGAATAGAATGCATTGGCGAGATTCCAATAAGTTTTAAATCCACAATTAATTTGTCTATATCTGCTTCTTCTTCACCTTTTTTCAGTTTATTAATCAACTCCTCTTTTAGATAGTTTCGAGCAATTTGTTCAACTTTTTCTCTTGCTTTCTCTCCGCAAATAATTCGTTTATCATATTCATTAGAACTATCAATTTGGTTTTCTTTATTAAGTATATCGTAAACACACCACCACCAATAATTTTCATCCATCCATTCAGCACGTAATATTAGACCTGACCATTTCGCTATGCAATCGTTTTTTAAGTCACCATTCCATTTTATTGGTTTGTTAAAATCTCTATTTTTTTTAACTATGTTCATTGGTTTTTGGTCAAATGTGCTACAACGCCTAGTGTATGTTGCGTATTTTTCCGCCAGGAAAATATGCGCTCATACACTTTGTTAACGTGCGTTTTTTCTTTTTTAATTAAAATACCGTTATAAAATCACATATTTTTCAGCATTTTTATTCGGTGTTTAACTTGTCTAAATTTTCATATAAACTTACGCTAAAAAATCTAAAATCGGGAATATTCCGAACATTTTTTCATTTTTATTTTCTATTGCGTAAACGAGCTAAAAAGTCCGCCATTTTCATTTCGGAATTATAGACAAATTCTTACGTGATATTTTTTAAAATCTGCTGTTTTACGATTCCGTTTCTATTGCGTAAACGAGCTAGAAAGTCCGCTGTTTTCATTACAAACAGATTCACGTAATCTTTGTCAGGATTTTACTTTTCGAAAACGCTTAATTACGTTAATATTCCGTGTAACTTGGCTTAATGCAGGTTAACGTTTAGTATAAAACACGTAGGGCAGAGGATAGGCACTGACTTGCGGGTTTGAAACTTAGCCAAATATAATATTTTGTATTTATCTTTTATATTGAAAATGCCAAATTTTATATTTGGCGGACTTTATAAATAAACACAGAACTTTGAAGTTAGCACTTCAGCCCTATGTTTTTTATACATTGTTAGGCATAGTAATTTTAAATATTTCTTCCGCTCTTTTGAAATTCACACCAAGTTTTCCTTTCCAACCAGCTAAAGGCATGACAATATCAGAACGGGCAGGTTGTTTGTCTAATTCCTGTTTACTGTCTAAAATTCCTAATATAGCTAATGTTTGTAAAATCCCATACCTTTTATATTTGTCAGTTTTAGGCAATAATTTTTCTTTTCCAATACGCTTTTCAAGTTGCCCTGGTGTTTCATTTTCATCTGCTTTGTTAATTGATAAAAGCAACTTAATTAGGTAATCGTTATCTTTTTGGGTTATTATTGGTTTTTCGTATTGTAAAATATCCTTTAATTCTTCCAAAAAAGTTGATGGTTTTTCATTCCAAGAATGACCAAGATATTTACCTATGAGCCAATACATTCTATCACTTGCATCTTCTTTTGGAAGATTACAAATAACACAGGTTGAATATTCATCAGTTTTATATTCATGTTTTTTAACATCTTGAAGGTATAAATAACTTATTAGAGTTTGTCTAAATCTTGGAACTTCCCCAGTCAAACCTTTTATAAATAAAGCTGTTGCAAAATCTAATGTTAATTTTCTGTTTTTCTTTAATTCTAAAAATTCTTCAATAAATTCATTATGTGTACGTTTTTGCATTGTATTTGGCACAAGATTATGTTTTTTCAATAAATCTTTTTGCTCATCAGTTAAAAAATCGATTTTTTTCCCCCTTACGCCATAATCATATTTGGTATCAAAATCTGTATTTGTATGATGATATACTTTTCTTAGGATTGAAATCGCTTTGTTTTTTTCTTTTAGATTCATTTTTATCTTATTATGCCTAACGTTTCACAGCTATGTACGTCGTATTTTTCCCGCAGGGAAAATATGCGACATAGGTTTTGTTGTAGGTTTTAATCCTACGGTGTTTAAATTAAAAAATAAATAAATATTAACTTAAATCAAAAATAAATGTTTGGATTAATAACTTTTGGAATAGCTTATTTAATAGCAAAAAAATTAGATGAAGCAGGAGATTATAAAGAACCTAAAGGTAGTAATAAAAATAGGTATAAGTAGGTTATTACCTACAACGTGTTTGTGTATGATTAGTGGCGTGTTTAAGCACCTAATTTAGCAAATAAAAACCGAATAGAAAATCCGCGAGGATTTTCGTAAGTAGGCTCGAACTAGCCATTAATTATACACATTGTTGCCCACAGTTTTTATTCCGATTGATTAATTTTTTCAAATTTCCAACCACATCCTTCGTCGCAATTCAAATAAGTTGGAACTAATATTATTCTATTTGATTCCAAAGTGTAATTTTCAATAAATGTTCCTTCTGGGTTTTCAATTCCAGCTGTAAATCCGTCACAATCAAAATCCAAAGTCAGTTTATTAGAATTTATGGTATAGTTGCCAGAGCTACATTCAGAGAAACGAGTTGAAGTAAATTCTCCATTTACAGAAAAACTATATGTATATCCGTTTTCAACAGAATTCCAACTACCAGAACCATCTCCAGGGTCACTATAAACTTCTATTAGTTTCCACGTTCCTACAATCGAATTTTCGTCTTTTATATTTTCATCGTCATTGCTACAGCCAAAAAGGGTAAGCACAAAGCAAGAAATCATTCCAAGTTTCAGTAATTTTTTCATAATTCTTTGATTTATTATTTATTCGTACGGTTTTTTTTAAATTGTGGGCAACGGTCTTGTATATGAATAGTAGCGGATTTTATGCACTAAACTTTCGGTTTTGTACTGACCTTAAATTTATAAAATTTACCTTTGATAAAGCACTTAAACCGCTATTTTTTATATACGGTGTTAGCACACGTTTTTATTTGAATGCTTTGTTCATTTTTTCTATTATTGGATAAAAATCTTTAAAAATATTCAAATTCCCCTTTTTTTCCTCTTCCTTGAACGCTTCAAGTACTTTTGTTTTAATTTTTGACCTTGCTGATTTTCCGTCTTCAGAATTTTCCATTGATTGTTGAACTAAATCTACATTTTCAGAATATACCTTAGAAAGCAGATTAGAAGGAACAAGTCCTTCTATACATTTTTTTCCAGTTTCATTTTTACCAATGATTATAAATTCTTTGTTTTCTGTTAAGCCTAATGATAGAAAAGTCTTTTTAGTATCCGAATATTTGTCTAAGTCTACCGTTACAATAAAGCGTTTAAATCTTTCTTTAATAAACCTTAAAAGAATATTATTCTTAATATTTCCAGCACCACCATAAGGGAAAATTTCTCCATCGAAATTCAGCTTTTTACTTCCGTGTTTTGATTTTTTCAGAAGTTCGAAATATTCTTTGTCAGAAGTTCCTTCTACTAAAATAATATCATTTTTCCCACTAAATATGGTTGATTTTAAAGGTCCGAAATCTTCTCCTGTTATTCCTAACGACAATGCAAAAGGCTCATACCATTTTTCTCCTTCCGTATCTATTAATTTAGAACCTTTCTCTTTTTTATTTAAATCTCTTTCTAATAATAAATTAGCTTTTGGTTCTTTATGACTTAATAAATATGGACTGTGAGTTGCAACGAGTATTTGAATTTTAAATTCAACTGCAATATCTTGTAATATTCTGCCAAATTCAGCTTGAGCAGATGGATGTAAAAAACTTTCAGGTTCTTCAACTATTACAATAGGTGTTAGTCTTTTATTTAGATTTGAAGATTGTTGTATTCGTTTTGCGTTCATTAAGTTTAGCAGAATAAGCGTTCTGTTTTTTGTTCCTGAACCATAATCTTCTAAAGAAACTTCTATACCTTTTTCTTTTAATGAAATTTCAATACTTTCTCTATCTATGTTTAGACTTGGTATTCCAAGAGAAACATCATATTTTTCAGTTAATCTTCCAAGTAAAGAACCAAACTCTGTTTGATGTTTTTTAAGGGATTTTTTTACTGCACTTTCTAAAGTTTTTTTCTTTTTCGTTATCAGTTCTAAATCATCACTATTCAAGTATGACGATAAAGAATCTCTTCGTTTTTGTGCAAAGAAGAAAGGCTCATTTTCCGTTGAATTATGGAATAAAACACTTTCTGAGCTCCTAATTCTGTTTAATAATTCATCTCTCTTGTATTCGTCTTCAATTTTATGACCGCTAAAAAATATCTCAATATTTGTAGAGTTTTTATCGGGTAAGTTAGTTGCTTTTATTAGTAATATTTCTTTTTCAGATTCTGTTGTTTCCTCTTCTTTAAAAACCATTTCTCTAATAAATTTATAGAGTCCTGCATCATTATTTTTATCTAATTCTAATGCTATTTCTATGTATATAGATTCTTTAGTTTTTTCTTTGTTTTTCCAATATGGATAATCAGAACTATAGTTTACTGGTCCAGAAGGACCTTGAGAAAACATTTTATAATCGTAGGTTAAGAAAGATAATATAGCTTTAATTATATTAGATTTTCCTGAATTATTTTTTCCTGATAATGCATTGTAGTAAGGATTAAATTCAATTTCAATATCTTCTAAACTTCTGTAGTTTTTAGCTGTAATTTTCTTTATTATCATAGGTTTTTTTCAAATGTGTGCTAACGCCTAGTGTATGTGGCGTATTTTTCCGCCAGGAAAATATGCGCTCATACACTTTGTTAACGTGCGTTTTTTTCTTTTTTAATTAAAATACCGTTATAAAATCACATATTTTTCAGCGTTTTTATTGGGCGTTTAACTTGTCTAAATTTTGATATAAACTTACGTGAAAAAATCTAAAATCGGCAATATTCCGAACATTTTTTCATTTTTATTTTCGATTGCGTAAACGAGCTAAAAAGTCCGCCATTTTCATTTCGGAATTATAGACAAATTCTTACGTGGTATTTGTCAAAATCTACTGTTTTACGATTCCGTTTCGATTGCGTAAACGAGCTAGAAAGTCCGCTATTTTCATTACAAACAGATTCACGTAATCTTTGTCAGGATTTTACTTTTCGAAAACGCTTATTCCGTTAATATTCCGTGTAATTTGGCTTAATGCAGGTTAACGCCTAGTGTATGTGGCGTATTTTTCCGCCAGGAAAATATGCGCTCATACACTTTGTTAACGTGCGTTTTTTCTTTTTTAATTAAAATACCGTTATAAAATCACACATTTTTCAGCGTTTTTATTCGGCGTTTAACTTGTCTAAATTTTCATATAAATTTACGCTAAAAAATCTAACATCGGGAATATTCCGAACATTTTTTCATTTTTATTTTCGATTGCGTAAACGAACTAAAAAGTCCGCCATTTTCATTTCGGAATTATAAGCAAAATCTTACGTAATATTTTTCAAAATCTGCTGTTTTACGATTCCGTTTCTATTGCGTAAACGAGCTAGAAAGTCGGCTATTTTCATTACAAACAGATTCACGTAATCTTTGTCAGGATTTTGCTTTTCGAAAACGCTTAATTATGTTAATATTCCGTGTAATTTTGGCTTAATGCAGGTTAACGCCTAGTGTATGTGGCGTATTTTTCCGCCAGGAAAATATGCGCTCATACACTTTGTTAACGTGCGTTTTTTCTTTTTTAATTAAAATACCGTTATAAAATCACACATTTTTCAGCGTTTTTATTCGGCGTTTAACTTGTCTAAATTTTCATATAAATTTACGCTAAAAAATCTAACATCGGGAATATTCCGAACATTTTTTCATTTTTATTTTCGATTGCGTAAACGAACTAAAAAGTCCGCCATTTTTATTTCAGAATTATAGACAAATTCTTGCGTAATATTTTTCAAAATCTGCTATTTTACGATTCCGTTTCTATTGCGTAAACGAGCTAGAAAGTCCGCTATTTTCATTACAAACAGATTTACGTAATCTTTGTCAGGATTTTACTTTTTGAAAACGCTTAATTCTGTTAATATTCCGTGTAATTTGGCTTAATGCAGGTTAACGTTTTTATATATGGTTTGTTGCGTGTTTCGGGTAACGAATATAATAAATTATAACGGAATAGAAAATCCCTAAGGATTTTCGTAAGTAGATGAGTACTAGCAATAAATTATATATGTTGTTGTGCCACGTTTTATTCAGTAAATGGCTTTTCATTCCGCCAATATTAAAGAGAATGAGTTGTTAAAATTCAAAATATTATGAAAAACAAAGCATTAAATCCTATAATTATAGACAACGATATTTTATTAAATGAGTTCTCTACGGATTCTTTTTTCTCTGAAAGCGTAGATGACTTAGCCAAAAATAAAGAAGGGAGGCAAACATTATACACTGTTTCTGTTAATGGTATTCACCCAGAATTTAACGAGTTTATAGTTGTCCCTTCTTTAAAAGAAGCTGAAAAGTTAAAATCTATATTAACTAAATTGACCCCAGTCACGTGATACAATCCAATTAGCATTCCACGTAACAAATTCAGAAGGCTCAAAATTAATGTCTAAAACCTCTATGTTTTTAATAACATCAGGTTTTAAAGGAAGAGTGTGTCCTCCGCTTGAGCTCTCAAAATCCCATAGGTGATATTTTTCTGATTTGTCTTTAGTGTTTTTCCCTTGAGACATTCCGAAATCCATAGGTGCGCAAATTCTTGTTATATCCTCGTTATACTTTTTAGCAAAAAACGTTACTTTAATTTTCTGCTTATTGTGTATCGCATTAATAAATAGCTCTTTCATAGTTATTTTTATTTGGGTTCTAGTTGCTAATGTGGCACAACGGTTTGTGTATGAAACGTAGCGTGTAAAAATAGACTACAGTTTCAGGTTATATACTTAGCCGAATATAAATATTTTGCTTTTATTTTTTTATTTTTAAACGCAAATTTTATATTTGGCGGACTTTGTAAATAAGCGATAACTTTGGGTTTAGCACTTGCTAGCTATGTTTTATACACGTTGTTAGCAAACGTTTTTTATTATTTCGTTCTGTATTAATTCTTTTGATAAATTCATTTCGATTTTAAAAATTTCTGCAAATTGTTTAATATCTATTCCAATATTGTTTTTGTTATTCTTTGTAAGAGAATGTTGAGCTTTAGTTCTTGGTTTGTTTACTCTCTTATATCCATACTTTTGATTGTGCTTTATTTTTTCAAATAATTCGGGGATTTGACTAGGAATGTCTGTTGATTTTGAATTTTCATAATCTGTCGAAATACACATTGTTTTAAATGTTCCTTTTTGATAGTCGAAACCAAAATTGAAATATTTACCGTCTATTAAAATCTCTTTTTCTATAGGTACTCCCAAAATGGCATTCCCGTGAGTTTCTACGATGTAATAATCTGTTAAGTTTAATAAGTCAGCCACTTTTTTAAAATACATTTTTTGAAAAATAGTTTCAAGTTGGTTGTCACTTATAAATCGCTGTTTTGGGTTTTTAATTTCTTCCTTTTTTTGATGTTTGGTTTTGTGTCCATCATCAAATACATTAATGAAATCAGAAGGTGTTTCAAGAAAGTCAGCTATAATAATTGAAAAATTCTCAAGTGTTTTGATATACTCCAATAAAATTAGTCCGTCAGTGTTATTTTGTATTTTAAGTTTCTGTAGTGAATTCAATAATTGATTGTAGCTAATGTTTTTCCAATTGTCATTATTTGATTTTTCATCTATTAAAGTTAAAAAGAAAAAGTCTGTATTTATATTACCATATTTTTGTTGAATAGATTCTTTATATCTATTTAATTGATTTGAATGCTGTGAAGATTTAAGTTTATTCTCAATACAGATTACACCATTTTGGGATTTTATTAAAATATCTATTTTTTCATATTCTGTTATTATTTCAGAAACTTCAAAGTTGGTAATATTCAGAAAGTCAGAAATAAATTCATTTTTTTGATTTGAAGTCAAACTTTTATTGTCTTTTGATAATATCCATTGTAGTATTTGAGAATGGATTTTTTCCATATCAGCAATTCCTAAATATTCAAAAAAAGTTCTATTCATTCGTGATTTATTTTAATGTTTGCTAACGGTTTGTGTATGAAACGTAGCGTGTAAAAATAGATTACAGTTTCAGGTTATATACTTAGCCGAATATAAATATTTTGCTTTTATTTTTTTATTTTTAAACGCAAATTTTATATTTGGCGGACTTTGTAAATAAGCGATAACTTTGGGTTTAGCACTTGCTAGCTATGTTTTATACACGTTGTTAGCAAACGTTTTTTATTATTTCGTTCTGTATTAATTCTTTTGATAAATTCATTTCGATTTTAAAAATTTCTGCAAATTGTTTAATATCTATTCCAATATTGTTTTTGTTATTCTTTGTAAGAGAATGTTGAGCTTTAGTTCTTGGTTTGTTTACTCTCTTATATCCATACTTTTGATTGTGCTTTATTTTTTCAAATAATTCGGGGATTTGACTAGGAATGTCTGTTGATTTTGAATTTTCATAATCTGTCGAAATACACATTGTTTTAAATGTTCCTTTTTGATAGTCGAAACCAAAATTGAAATATTTACCGTCTATTAAAATCTCTTTTTCTATAGGTACTCCCAAAATGGCATTCCCGTGAGTTTCTACGATGTAATAATCTGTTAAGTTTAATAAGTCAGCCACTTTTTTAAAATACATTTTTTGAAAAATAGTTTCAAGTTGGTTGTCACTTATAAATCGCTGTTTTGGGTTTTTAATTTCTTCCTTTTTTTGATGTTTGGTTTTGTGTCCATCATCAAATACATTAATGAAATCAGAAGGTGTTTCAAGAAAGTCAGCTATAATAATTGAAAAATTCTCAAGTGTTTTGATATACTCCAATAAAATTAGTCCGTCAGTGTTATTTTGTATTTTAAGTTTCTGTAGTGAATTCAATAATTGATTGTAGCTAATGTTTTTCCAATTGTCATTATTTGATTTTTCATCTATTAAAGTTAAAAAGAAAAAGTCTGTATTTATATTACCATATTTTTGTTGAATAGATTCTTTATATCTATTTAATTGATTTGAATGCTGTGAAGATTTAAGTTTATTCTCAATACAGATTACACCATTTTGGGATTTTATTAAAATATCTATTTTTTCATATTCTGTTATTATTTCAGAAACTTCAAAGTTGGTAATATTCAGAAAGTCAGAAATAAATTCATTTTTTTGATTTGAAGTCAAACTTTTATTGTCTTTTGATAATATCCATTGTAGTATTTGAGAATGGATTTTTTCCATATCAGCAATTCCTAAATATTCAAAAAAAGTTCTATTCATTCGTGATTTATTTTAATGTTTGCTAACGGTTTGTGTATGAAACGTAGCGTGTAAAAATAGATTACAGTTTCAGGTTATATACTTAGCCGAATATAAATATTTTGCTTTTATTTTTTTATTTTTAAACGCAAATTTTATATTTGGCGGACTTTGTAAATAAGCGATAACTTTGGGTTTAGCACTTGCTAGCTATGTTTTATACACGTTGTTAGCAAACGTTTTTTATTATTTCGTTCTGTATTAATTCTTTTGATAAATTCATTTCGATTTTAAAAATTTCTGCAAATTGTTTAATATCTATTCCAATATTGTTTTTGTTATTCTTTGTAAGAGAATGTTGAGCTTTAGTTCTTGGTTTGTTTACTCTCTTATATCCATACTTTTGATTGTGCTTTATTTTTTCAAATAATTCGGGGATTTGACTAGGAATGTCTGTTGATTTTGAATTTTCATAATCTGTCGAAATACACATTGTTTTAAATGTTCCTTTTTGATAGTCGAAACCAAAATTGAAATATTTACCGTCTATTAAAATCTCTTTTTCTATAGGTACTCCCAAAATGGCATTCCCGTGAGTTTCTACGATGTAATAATCTGTTAAGTTTAATAAGTCAGCCACTTTTTTAAAATACATTTTTTGAAAAATAGTTTCAAGTTGGTTGTCACTTATAAATCGCTGTTTTGGGTTTTTAATTTCTTCCTTTTTTTGATGTTTGGTTTTGTGTCCATCATCAAATACATTAATGAAATCAGAAGGTGTTTCAAGAAAGTCAGCTATAATAATTGAAAAATTCTCAAGTGTTTTGATATACTCCAATAAAATTAGTCCGTCAGTGTTATTTTGTATTTTAAGTTTCTGTAGTGAATTCAATAATTGATTGTAGCTAATGTTTTTCCAATTGTCATTATTTGATTTTTCATCTATTAAAGTTAAAAAGAAAAAGTCTGTATTTATATTACCATATTTTTGTTGAATAGATTCTTTATATCTATTTAATTGATTTGAATGCTGTGAAGATTTAAGTTTATTCTCAATACAGATTACACCATTTTGGGATTTTATTAAAATATCTATTTTTTCATATTCTGTTATTATTTCAGAAACTTCAAAGTTGGTAATATTCAGAAAGTCAGAAATAAATTCATTTTTTTGATTTGAAGTCAAACTTTTATTGTCTTTTGATAATATCCATTGTAGTATTTGAGAATGGATTTTTTCCATATCAGCAATTCCTAAATATTCAAAAAAAGTTCTATTCATTCGTGATTTATTTTAATGTTTGCTAACGTGTTTGTATATGAAAAGTGCTGTTTTGTGTGCGAGGATTTTCCGCAGGAAAATCAGATGTAGCAAAACGGCACTGACTTTTGTGTTATGACTAAATTAAGCATTTTTTATATACTTTGTTGTAAGTAGTTTGTTTTTTTTCAATTCTGTATTTTTTCAATTCTACAAACGTTATAAATTCAGATTTCACATAATAATTCAGTCAATTTTATTTTCAGATTTTGCGTAAATTTTGCGATTTCAATTCTGTATTTTGCTCAATTCTACAAATGTTATAAATTCATGTTTTGCGTAATAATTCGGTCGATTTTATTTTCAGGTTTTATGTAAATTCAAGTATTTATAGATTCTAAATTTTATTCGTAATATTTTTATAGCGATATTTTCAAATTCTGTATTTACTTAAAAATCAGGTTCTAATTGCGATATTTTTGCGAATTACTTACAACGTTTTATATATGGTTTGTTGCATTTTTGAAGCACTAAATTAAGTAAATAAAAACGGAATAGAAAATCCCCTAAGGATTTTCGTAAGTAGGTTCGCACTAGCAATAAATTATATATTTTGTTGCAAGTAGTTTGTTTTTCAGTTTATAATGCTGTTTTTTCCAATTCCAATTTTCTGCATTTTCTCAATTCTACAGCCGTTATAAATTCAGATTTTGGATGATAATTCGGTCAGTTTTATTCATTCCGTTTTTATTGATTTATGCGTCAATATTTTAAATCAGCGGTTGCGTCAATTTTCCAATTCCAATTTTCTGCATTTTCTCAATTCTACAGCCGTTATAAATTCAGATTTTGGATGGTAATTCGGTCAGTTTTATTCATTCCGTTTTTATTGATTTATGCGTCAGTCTTTTAAATCAACAGTTGCGTAAGTTTTTCAGTATTTTGCTCATTCTTTAGAGGGTTTTTAGGGAAATAGTTTCCGATTATACTTCTTTATTAGCCTTAAAAAACACATTATAATTTGCGTGATTTTTTGCCAATTACTTGCAACGCCTAGTGTATGTGGCGTATTTTTCCGCCAGGAAAATATGCGCTCATACACTTTGTTAACGTGCGTTTTTTTCTTTTTTTTTAATTAAAATACCGTTATAAAATCACATATTTTTCAGCGTTTTTATTCGGCGTTTAACTTGTCTAAATTTTCATATAAACTTACGCTAAAAAATCTAACATCGGGAATATTCCGAACATTTTTTCATTTTTATTTTCGATTGCGTAAACGAGCTAAAAAGTCCGCCATTTTCATTTCGGAATTATAGACAAATTCTTGCGTGATATTTTTCAAAATCTGCTGTTTTACAATTCCGTTTTGATTGCGCAAATAAGCTAGGAAATCCGCTGTTTTCATTACAAACAGATTCACGTAATCTTTGTCAGAATTTTACTTTTCGAAAATGTTTAATTACGTTAATATTTCGTGTAATTGGCTTAATGCAGGTTAACGCCTAGTGTATGTGGCGTATTTTTCCGCCAGGAAAATATGCGCTCATACACTTTGTTAACGTGCGTTTTTTCTTTTTTAATTAAAATACCGTTATAAAATCACACATTTTTCAGCGTTTTTATTCGGCGTTTAACTTGTCTAAATTTTCATATAAACTTACGCTAAAAAATCTAAAATCGGTAATATTCCGAACATTTTTTCATTTTTATTTTCGATTGCGTAAACGAGCTAAAAAATCTACGGTTTTATTTCGGAATTATAAGCAAAATCTTACGTAATATTTGTCAAAATCTACTGTTTTACGATTCCGTTTCTATTGCGTAAACGAGCTAGAAAGTCGGCTATTTTCATTACAAATAGATTCACGTAATCTTTGTCAGGATTTTACTTTTCGAAAACGCTTAATTACGTTAATATTCCGTGTAATTTGGCTTAATGCAGGTTAACGGTTTGTATATGGTTTGTTGCGTTTTTAAAGCACTAAATTTAGTAAATAAAAACGGAATAGAAAATCCCTAAGGATTTTCGTAAGTAGGCTAGTACTAGCAATAAATTATATACGTTGTTGGGGCTAGTTATTTGTTTTTTCTAGCAGTCTTTTCTTCATTTCTAAACTCTCTCTGTATTCCAAAGCTTCTGATTTCATTGTCCAATGTGTTTCTAATTTAAATGTATCGACTTTAGCCTTGATTTCACTAATTGGCATAGCGAAAAATTCCTTTCTGTAATTTACTTTATTTACTCTTTCAGAATCGAAAGTTCTATGTAATTCTTTTTCTAATTTCGGAGCATCTTCTGAATGAATCATTGCGTGAACGTCAAATGTAAATGGAACAGAAGCATCTCCTAATTCTTTAACTCTGTCTAAAGGTTCTAACCTTCTTGTTAGTCCAATTTTATATACGTTTTCTCCAAATGAACCAACATTAGAAATTATGTAAACGTGTCCTCTTTTTGTTTGTTGAGCCATTGACATTGCTCTTTGTCCTTTCTCTTCTGCTATAAATAGTTTTTGCTTAATATTTTCTAGTTCTTGCTCAAATTTAGCTCTATCTTCGTCAGCAACTTTTAGTAATTTTGCCTCAATTTCTTTCCTTGCTTTTTCAAGCATTTTTTCTTCTTTTTCAGCTTCTTTTCTAGCTTTTTCAAAATCTCTTCTTGCTTTTTCTTCTTCTCTAATAGCTTCTCGTATTTCTCTTTGCTCTTGTAAATCTTGTTTCTTTATTTCGTGAACTGTAACTGCTAATTTTAATTGTTCTAAAACGGTTTCATAATATCTATTTGTAATTTTTGCATTTCTAAAGGCTTTACCATTATGATTTACCAGACGAAAAGCATCTTTTAAAGATTGTTGAAGTTTGCCATAATTGTCATATTTAACTTTAGCCATTATAGTATCAACTTTTCCATTAAAGGCATCTAGGACAAATTCAATTGCTGTTGTTTTTCTATGAACTTCAACATAATCACATTCTGCAACTTCATTATTTTTAATCATAGACTTTATAAGTGTTCTAATTTGTGCAAGTTCTTGACCAGCTTTTTTATGATTATATTCTTCTGCTAAATCGTCTAGAAGTGAATGGTTAGGTATTAAATATTCGTCTCCATAACCTTTAATGATATTTTTCATAGCTTTTACAGTTTTTTGATACTGTTCAGCATTATTCTTTGCTTCCCAAGCTTCTCCGGCTATACTTTCAGCTTTTGAATTAGCTTCATTTTCAATTTTTGTTGCAATTTTATGAGCATTTTCTAATATAATTTCAGCTCTATTTTTTGTTTCAGTTGCCTTTTCTCTTGCTTCTTTTCTTATTGTATTTACTTCTGATTTTGAACTTTGAATAATCTCTTCAACTTCAATTTTAGTTTTTTCTAACCTTTGCTCAATTTCATTAGAAATTTTTTTTAATTCATTATCAATATCTTTTATTGGCTCATATTTTTTTAAGTATTCAGTAGATTTTTGGTATTCTGAAAAATTATTTTTCTCCTTTTTAAATTTTTCATTTAAATCAGATATTTCCTTTTCTTTATTATCTCTTTCTTTTTTTAATTCATCATTTAAATCAGATATTTCTTTTCCTTTATTATCTCTTTCTTTTTTTATTGAAGAATTTTTAGATAATAAAACGATAATAATTATTATACAAATAGTAAGTAAAAATGTCATTTCTTTCTTTTTTTAATTAGCCCCAACGGTTTTATATATGGTTTGTTGCGTGTTTGAAGCAACTAATTTAGTAAATAAAAACGGAATAGAAAATCCCCTAAGGATTTTCGTAAGTAGATAAGCACTAGCAATAAATTATATATGTTGTTGTAATTAGTGATTTTCTAACTAAATTTCTCATTTCTTAATTTTCAATTTTTCCGTTTTATTTCTCTTTCTTTTTTTACGTTTCTACTTAAAACTCCGCCTTAATTAATTCACGCTTTATTTTCAGCGTTAATTTCTGCCTTTTTTTTACGTTTCCGCTTAAAACTCCGCTTTAAATTCTTTCTTTTTTCACGTTTCTGCTTCAAACTCGACTTTAATTAATTTCCACAGATTTATTCACGCTTTACTTTTCAGAGTTTAATTCTGTTTTTTTCTCTTTTTTAGGATTTACTTTCTAAAAATAGAGTAGCAGTCATTTTCAATTTTTCCAGCGTAATATTATTCAATATTAATTTCTAGAAAATAAAAATCACTAATTAGGAATTTCAGGCTGAAATTCCGCCATTAATTACAACGGTTGGTATATGAAAAGTAAGCGAATTCGAAGCACAAAACGTTCAGCTTACAAGAAAATTGAAACGGGCTACAAACCTTGATACTACTACTATCTCGCTTATTTTTTATATACATTGTTGTGTGTTCGTTAATTCTTTTCTTATGTCATTTATAAGATTGTCAAAGTTTTCAGATTTATTAATTATCGCATTTTTGTCGACTTCAACTCTCACTTCTCCAAGAATATCAATTTTTAATTTTGATATATTATGGTTACTTCTAATTTCTCTAAACTTTGTATAATCTTCAACTCCTTTGTTAAATTGAGAAGACAATTCTTTTGCAAAAAGCAAGTTGTTTTTCACATACTCAATGGATATTTCATTTACTTCTACTAATGGCCTTTCAATTGTGCAAATAGCATAGTTTGGTTCGTCTAACATTACTTTACTCGCTTGACTTGGTGCAAATAAGAAAGGATAACTACTATTGTTTTTGAATGATTTAACTTCTAAAAAATACGACTTCTCATTATTTGAAATCTTTAAATCAAACGCTCCAATACTGATTTTTTCAACATTAAATTCAGTTAAGGTATTCTTAATTGCTTCTTCAACCTTTTCACCAACTTGATACAAAAATTCTCTATTTCTTTTTTCTTCTCTTAAATCTTCGGCTCTTTGTTTCAATAATTCCGTAGAGCCAAGTTCGGTAACAATATCAATTAATTCTGCTAAATCTTTTGTTGAAACATTTGATTCTTGAATTTTAGATAATAGATTGACGCTATCTTCATCTTGTAACATTTTAATTGCCGAAATACCAATATTTGAATTGCCAACAGTAAGTTTAAATAACAAAGATTTTGATTCACTAACGAAAGTGCTAAAATAGGATTCTGCTAATTTCTTGTTCTCGCAATCTTCAATCCATTCGATTAAATCTAATATTGGGCTTTTAAATTTATCTAATACTCCTTCTCCTGGATTTTGATATTCATTCGTTTGTATTGTTGAAATATTATCTTCGATACTTTGACTTAATTCTTCAAATTTGCATTTTTCATTAAAATCAAAAAGAATACCATTATGGACTAAAAATCCTTTCCAATCTTCATGACTATTCAGTTTAAATAAAATGTCAACTAATTCATCATTTAATGGGGTTTCTTCTGTTCCAAATGATTTTGCAACTTCAAAAGAAATAAACTCCTTATATCGATTGGGAATAATCCTAATATTTTCTTCTACTAAAAACTTAAAGCCACTATTTGACTGAATTAAATTAAGATAATTATTTAGCCAAAAAAGTGAATCTTCTTCTGTCTTGCAGAGTCTTTCTTGTAAACCACTTAGTCCTTCTAATGACTGAATTTCTTTATGAACTAATTCTATAAAAAGTTTTATTGTAGTAAAGAAAACAAAAGGAGATAGGTTCTCAATATTTTTTACGTTATCATCAAGTTTGAATAGTTCTTTACCGAAGTTAAACAACTTATACTGAAAGTTATCAGCCGTAGAATTTGAAGTTTGCAATTTTAAAATATCAGTTAAAATATCCCGTGCATCTACTCTTCTTAAAAAGACAGAAACTTTGTTGTTGTAATCGCCTTGTTCTTCTTTTAGTATTTTATTAATGCTTTCAGAAATTTCTGAACAACCTTTAGTATCAATACTTAAGCCTATATTTATTTCTCTATCTATTAAATCATTTCTCCAATGTTCACCAAGTTTGTCTAAAATATCCAATAATTCATCTGGAATAGGTTTTTGAGAGTCTTCAATATGTAATTCACTTAATTTTTTGAAATTGCCATATTGATTTGGTATTAACTCATAATTTGATAATAAATCTGTTTGTTGAGTTTTTACTAAATAACTATAAAGATTATTTAACCACTTATTTAAATCGTTAACATCTACTAATTCTGTACTTTTTAATAGATTTTCTTTACTACCAAAATCATTAATGATTTGTGCTAAATCTTCTACATTTTTAGATAATTTAATTCCCCAATTTTCTCTTTGTTCTTTGTCAGTTTTAGGCCCTAATATTTTTAACCAATCAAAATGTTTTTCTTTTTTCGGAATTCTATTAGAAGAGTATATTGGTCTTGCTAAATCATAGAATTCTACTTTAAATTCTTTTGTATCGCCATCTTCAGGAATAATAGCATTTTTCAAATCAATTATCACACCTTCTTCTGTTTCAAATAATGGCATTTCAATTAATTGCTTTCTCCAATCAGTTTGAATTTCTGTATACCAATTATTAGAAAAATCTTCCCAAGTTGATTTTAATTCAGGTCTTCTTGTGTAAGCACAAATATGTCTATTTATTGCCTTGTTAGTTATTAACCACTGAGTAAATTCTTGAGCAACAGAAATTGCATTTTCGATAGATTGTCTGTTGTCAATTGATTCTTTACTTTCTTCTGAATGTAAAACAATACTATCTCTATCTTCTGTTGGGTTAAAGGTGTGCCCATTTAAGATATATGGAAAATGGAATTTTTCAGACCCAATCAAAGGGAAATCTCTAAATAAGTTGGGTTGTTGTCCAAAATGTTCAATTAATGTGATTGGGTTGAAATTATTCACTTCTATTGCAAGAGTAATTTCGTTTTTACCATAGGAAAGAAATTTTTTCGATTCTTGATTACTAATTTTAACTTCATATGCAGTTACACCATCTCTTTTGAAAATTTCCTTTTTCGCGTAAATCTCTTGAACACCATTGTTTACTACAGTTACCTTTTTAATCTTTTCTAAATTAACTAAGGTTTGTGGTAATGTATTTACTAAATCATCAATTCCATCTTTTGCCCATTTTTTACTTTTATCACTTATTAATTCATACTCAAACGAGGTATCAAATGATTGTTCTACACGATTAGTTTCATAATTGTATTCAATAGGAAAAACCTGATTGTTCTCGATTTGTGAAATGTGTTCTAATGCTGTTTTGATTTTTGGAATTAAATCTTCTGACGAATCGCCACTTCTATCTAAAATAATATCAAATTTTCTATGAATTCCATTATGAAAGACAAAGCCTTTTACAGAAATTTTTCTCGACAAAAGGTGAGTGCTAATAAATCCTGTTCCAAATTTACCCGTTACTTCTTCATTGCTATTCGTTGAATCTTTAGAACTTACTTGTTGAATAAGTCCCATAATATTTTTCAAAGTGAACGGATTTCCGTTGTGCCAAAATTTTAATGAATTTTCGGTTAATTCAATTTTTATTGAAACTTCTCCAAATCTGTTCGGAATATCCTTTGCATTTTGCATTAATTCCCAAACCCACCTTTTCGAAGATTGAGTAGGTGTTTCCATTACTTTTGATAAAATCTGTCGAATTTTATCCGCAGTTAATTTTCGATTATTATGTTTCTCAATTTCTTCTGGCGTTAAATCTCTTTCCATCAATTTTTTGTATTCTATGTTCGGTGGTTCTGTAATGACACACAACGTTTTTGTATATGATTTGTTGCGTGTTTCAAGCAACTAATTTAGTAAATAAAAATGGAATATAAAATCCGCAAAGAATTTTCGTAAGTAGGCAAGAACTAGAAATAAATTATATACTTTGTTGTGGTGTCGTTTTTTTGGTTGTTATTCATATTTCAGGATTAAGTCAAATATTGAATCACATTTCCGACTTGGTTTTAATTTTAACTTAGTTAAACCACTTTTTAAAATATATTCATAATCTATTCCTCCAATACAAGAACTAATATGTTTTTTATCAGGTTCATTTGTTTTGTAAGCCTCAACTATAAATTCTTTTAATAATTTTCTCTCATTGTCAATTCGAACGAAAGTTTGGTAATCAGTCCCTTTGTCAATAATTATTAAGGATTCAAATTCATTTTTTTTAAGATACAGTTTCTGTTCGAAATATCCTGCTATTCCTCCGTAACCATTTATTTGGATTTCTAAGTTTTCAGAGTTCAATATTTGGTTAAATTTCTCTTCTTCTGATTTATTACAGGAAGCAAAAATAAAAATTATTAAAGTTAGATAAAGTATATTATTTATTTTATACACGTTGTTTTGGTATTATTTTATATTTCAATTTTCCATTTCAGTTTGATATTTTTCTCGATCAGTCGAGTGGTTTCCGAAAATTGTAAATCCGCTGTCAAATATTTTAACTTTAAAATTACGTTTTATTTTATATCGGTCATCCAAGTCATTTGATAAGCAGGCAAATCCTAAAAATAAAACAGCATATCCAATCCAAAATATTTTCGATATATGTTTCGGAATATTGATTTTCCAAATTCGGTTTAGAATTAATGTTATAATTAACCAAAATGAAAAATAAGTCAACAAATTA